>CAZXUK010000009.1:0-37360 GCA_964644045.1 uncultured Gammaproteobacteria bacterium | reverse complement strand
TCAACCTCCACTGTTTCATCGCTCCAATTAATAACATCCGCTTTATGATTATCAAAATATACCCTACCGTTAGCACCGAATCCTCTTCCGGATATAGTTATAATGTCCCCGGGTTTTGCTATGGAAGGAAGATCTGAATAATTAATTGAAGGCTTAATTTTATAATTAAGCCTGGTTTTTTCTTCAGAAAAAGATTGGGTATAGCAATAATCTCCATAACACTCTTCCTGCTGTCCTTCGGCATAAACTATAATTTCGCCGTCAACGCTTATTCCTCCTCCAACTAACAAATCAATTCTAGTGTCAGTCCAATTAAATCCGTCTGAATCATGAAATGCGTCTTCATTAAAACAATTACTATCACTATCAAAACAGACCCAACTATATTCATTTGCCCTGCTTCCAAATCCACTACCATAAATACTTATGCTTTCACCTATTTCGAATTCATCTTTGGATAAACTTGCCCCTTTAGTCGTAAAAGGGTAAAAAATAAAACCGAGCATTAAAAAAATGATTGCGGCTTTTTGTATTGATTTAAAATACATATAGATAGTTTATTATTAGCTAAAATATTTGTATCTCAAGAATACCACCCCTAAACATGAAAATCAAGATTTCTAGTTCGAGTTCCTTTTCCCGTTAAAAAAACGCCGGATTTTACTCCGATGTCTTTTTGACTAAAATTAGTGATGTTTTACGGTCTCTCGAAAGACGCTGATGCTTGCTCGGGGACGTGGATTCGAACCACGGCTACCAGGACCAGAACCTGGCGTCCTACCACTAGACGATCCCCGAATTCAATTTTCGAATTTCGATTTTCGATTTTCGAATAAAATAAATTTCAATTTTAGTAGCCATTAGACCTGCCTCGCCGTCAGGCGGGCGATCCCCGATAAAAAAATAAGTAAAATATGTAAAATATGTCAATTAAGTACTTATTTTACTTTTTATACTTTTTATACTTCTAGTTTTTTCTTGATCTCCGGCATCGCCTCCTCTGCCGCTTTTTCTCCTGATTTAATAAATTTATCTATATCATAAAATTTAAAGCTGTCAATGGTACCTCGTAATTTCGGTTTAATAACAATGGCGTTTTTGTTTATCTTTTCTATATTTACCTTGGTTCCGTAACTGCGCATTACCTCGTAGGATTGGATCAAAGTGGCCATCATACTGGGGTTTTCCATTTCCACTTTTCTTTTGATGATCAGATCTACTCCTATTATAATATCAGCGCCCATTCTTTCCAAAACACTTACAGGGGTAGAATTCAGAACCCCGCCATCTACCAAATATCGGTTGCTTATTTTAACCGGAGGAAATATGCCGGGAACACTGATACTGGCCCGGACCGCATCAGCCAAACTGCCCCTTTTTAAAACCACCTCCTCTCCGTTGGTCAAATCAGTGGCTATTATCCTAAAAGGCACCTTAGTATCACCAAAAGTTGATTCTCCTATCCAGTTTTTGATATATTTATAGGCCTTTTTCCCTTTTAAGATTGATTTTTTGGGATTGTTTAGGTCCAATAATTTTTTAATCGCCTTGGTCTTGGTTAAGCCGACCGCCTCTTCTTCTATTTTTTTTAAATCCGATCCGGTGGTGTAGAAAGCCCCTATAACGGCCCCCATACTAACTCCGGACATATAATCCGGTTTAATGCCGTGTTCTTCCAAAACTTTCAAAACTCCGATATGGGCCAAACCGCGAGCGCCTCCTCCGCCCAAAGCTAAACCTATTTTCTTTTTTTTCTTGGATTTGGCCATAAAACAAAATTATTTAATAACCTTGCCTCCGAAAGTTTTCAGGATATTGTCAACAACTTCATCATTTTCTCCTTCTTCTCCTTCTTCTTCCCCTGCTTTTTTTTCTTCTTCATCTTTTTCCGAATCATTTTTGTTCCGGGAAGAATTTTTTTCAGGAGACGGGTTGCCGTTAGTTACTTCTAAATTTTCATCCAAGGCGGTTTCCAAAACAAAATCATGATCAAAAACCTCCTTTAAGGTTTTTTTTACCAAATTTCTGATATTACTATCATCCAGTCTGTCCTTGTGAAATTTATATCTGAAAACCAAACAAAGTTTTCCCTCTTCAATCTCTTTGGGCTCGCAAACCTTTAAAATAAAAGAAAGGGAATGATTGTATTTTTTTACTTTAACCAGCACTTCATTCCACCGAGATTTTACTTCGCCGGTAGTCAAATTTTTCTTATTTTTTTTAGGGGCTTCCTCGGCTTTTATCGTCGTTCCTCCTTCTGTTGTTGGATTGTTTTTTTTCTTCGAGGAAAAATCCTCGCTCTCCGAACAAAGTTCCACTACGGCCAACTCCAAGGGAAGTTGGATTATAAAACTGCTTTTGACCGCATCACGCACAGTCAAGAATTTATTCAAAAATTTTACTAAACGGTTTAGGGTTAATTCTCCGGAGACCTCATTGATTTTTATCTCTAAATTTTCCCCCAGTTCCAAACCGATTTTATCCGCCAAGTTGGGATTGATCTTGCTGATCATTATTTTTCTTAATATTTCGATCAAATCACTTGTGAAGGCCTTGAGATCCACTCCTTCCTCTACTAACTTGTTAATCAACCTAATGCCTCCGGCCGAATCTTTTTTGGCAAGAATTTCAATTAAATTAATAATTTCCTTCCAGTCGCTCCTGGGGATCACCAGATCCGCTTCCTTGGCGCTTATGTTTTTTCCGGCTATAGCCACAATTTGGCCTAAAATGCTTTCCGCGTCCCGCATATATCCCTCGGAATGTCTGGCAATACCCTCCAATACTTCCTTATCAGCTCTGATTTCCTCTTCTTTGATAATATATTTCAGTTTGGTTACTATTTCTTTAATACTGATCTTTTTAAAATCGAATCTTTGGCAACGGGAAATTATGGTCTGGGGCATCTTATGGACTTCGGTGGTGCATAAAATAAAAACCACATTGGCCGGGGGTTCTTCCAAGGTTTTTAGAAGGGCGTTAAAAGCGGAGATGGAAAGCATATGGACCTCGTCAATTATAAAAACTTTATACTTTCTATTCGAAGGGGAAACTCGCGAGTTGGCTATAATATTCTCTCTAACATTATCCACACCGGTATGACTGGCGGCATCAATCTCAATAATATCCAGGCTTTTGCCCTGGGTTATTTCTTGGCAGGATTCGCAGTTATTACAGGGCTCGGAATTTTTCTTTTTTCGATTTAGACAATTAATGGATTTGGCAAAAACTCGAGCCAAAGTGGTTTTGCCCACTGCTCGCGGACCGCAAAAAAGATAGGCATGAGCGAAATTATCGCTTTGCACTTGGCTTTCCAAGGTGGTTCTAATAGCTTTTTGCCCCACTATTTCCTTAAAATTTTGGGGTCTGTATTTTCTATATAAAGTAGCCATAATTTTAAAATCTTATTGTCTTACTATATAAAAAAAATCAACTTTTAGCAAGCCGAGATAAATCCTTAATTTTTGTAATAAATTTATTTAAAAAGCTTCCCTGAAAAGGGAAGCTTTAATGATCAGATCAATAGAGGGCTTCACAAGCGTCGGGCGACGTTCTTAGCTCCACAAAACCCTCATTTTGTTTTAAGGTGCAATGTGTAGCTCTTTCGGGCAACACTCTTAGTCCCACAAAGGGATTTACTTCCCAGTCATGGTTTTTTATGTGCCACTCAATATCTTGAATGAACTGAACGGGACAATCTTTGTGGTCGTGCCCGATTTTAACTGCGGGAAACAATTTTAGCCGTCCGGTGAAAAGCTCGGGAAAAACCCTTTTGACCATTTTTTTTATCTTTTTTTTGTCAAAATCTTTTTGTCTGCACATAATTATGTGCCTTCGGCAATTTGGATAATCTCTGTGAAAAAACGAGATAAAACAAAAATTGTTAAATTGTTTCTCCATCTCTTTTTCTTCTCCACATTGAACACAAATTTCCGGTGATGAAGCCATATTTAACCTCCTTGGTTTTTGAAAGTGCTTAATTTAAAATTATCTACATTACATCTTTAATTCTTTGATTTATTTCCGACTCCACCATATTTCGATCCCGGCCGTATTTAAGCCGGCTTAGGGATTTAATCTTTTCATCCAAACCCTCTCGGACCTCAATGCCCTTGGGCGGCCAAACAGTTCTCATGGTAAAGGGACGACTGGCGGTGTTGTCAATTAAAAGCTTAATATAAGCAGTATACTTTTCAATATTTATTAAGTCAAATTGATTAAAGGTGGGGGAAAATTCTTTCTCAAGGATCTCGGCGTCTTCCATACCGATTTTAAATAAAATCCAAGTACCCACATTGCCGAAAACCGCATCCCTGATAGAGGTATCGTTGTTTACCACCAACTGACCCAAGTATTGGTGGCCGATAATTAAATTGAGCCCGTATTTTCTGGCTTCGGACAAAATAGCATTAACCGAGTCAGTGGTAAAATTTTGGAATTCGTCAATATAAAGATAAAAATCTTTTCTTTCTTCTTCTTTCATATCAGTTCGGGATAAGGCGGACATTAAAATTTTTCCCACTAAAATCAAACCCAGAAGATAAGCATTCATCTCCCCTACTTTCCCCTTGGATAGATCGATCAAGAGTATTTTTTGTTCATCCATAATGTCGCGGACATTAAAAGAGCTCTTTTGTTGACCTATTATGGGTCGCATTAAATCATTGGAAACGAATTGAGTAAGTTTGGAGGTAATATAAGGAACAATATTGGCCAAAGCCGCGTCTCCTCCGGCTTTTTCCGCTTGCTTGCGCCAAAAATCAACTACTGTGGGATCATTGCATTTCTCCAATTTCATGTTCCTAAACTCAGCATCAGCCAAAACCCGGGGCACCTCCATTAAGGTGGACCCGGATTCCGGATCAGACATGATCAAAAGCAAAGCATTGCGCATATATTGTTCAAACATCGGCCCTCCGGTGCTTTTTAGATCATAAAGTTTATCAAATATTTTAATGATCTCATTAACCACAAAGGTTTTTTGTTCCGGGTAGCGCTCGTCATATTCTATTAGATTCAAACCCAAAGGTCTTTCCGTGTCACCGGGGGCGAAAACAACTACATCTTCGGCTCTTTCCGGAGGAACTCTCTCGATTATATCCTCTATTAAATCTCCGTGAGGATCCAAAACACCCACGCCTTCTCCGTTGGCTATGTCTTGGATGGCCATATTGGCTATAAGACTCGATTTTCCGGTTCCGGATTTACCGATCATGTAAGTATGGCGACGGCGATCCCCTTTTTTTATTCTGATCTCTTTTTCAACTCCCCGATGATTATTGTAACCCAATAAAATTCCTTCATCCGGGGCATCGCTGGGAGCGGGAGCATGCTTGGCCGTTAACCATAAAATATTGGGAGTTTCGGTTTCCGGAAGAGGAAAATGAAAAATAGTAACCAGCTCTTCAGTATTTAAAACAAAACTGTTCTTTTCGCAAAAACGACGATGGATGAATTTTTGAATTAAATCTTTTTGGCCGGAATTGGAGGAAATATTTTTGGTTTTAAAGCTGTTACCGTATTCATAGTAATTAAAGTCGGCAAAAGCATTGGATATATTATCCAAATAAGCGCGAGCTTGACCTTTGTCGGCGGCGCTGACCATTACCCTTATATTGGCATCCAAACCGGCCTTGGCGTTCTTTTCTTCCATACTTTTTATCATTTCTTCCTCTAAGGCGGATAATTTCTGCGGGGTTTCGGTTTGAGCTTTTTCCTGTTCAGATTTTGCACTTTTAAAAGTATCGGAAACAAAAGAAAGGGTTTTGTTAAAAGTGTTGGTTTTAAGAGCTTCCTGGACGCTTTTGCCTTTATTCACCTCTCTCACCACTTTAGTGATCTTTCGATGCCAGCCGGGACGGGCGCTTCTCATCACAATCTGAATCACCATACTTTCATCCTCGTTTAATTTGGACATTACATTAATAAGAGAGTTCATTAAATCGGAATCGGCCTTATTATAAGTTTTTAAAGGAAAAATAAAATCCCGTTTGGTTTTTATAATGCTTCCCAAGACCACCCCTTGCTTATTAAAAACATTATAATCCTCGACTTCTTCCACCGCGGCCTCGGGATAATAAGCGTGGATTTTTTGCTCCAAATAACGGCTCAAATTATTGGGAACTATTACATAAAAAGCGATCTTTTTCTGGTTGGCCACAATCTCAAAAGAAAAATGGTCATCCCGACCCAAAAATTTGGCTTTAAGGCCTTTTTGGGCTCTTAGACCTCCGATACTGGAAAAAATGGTTTCCGCTTTGGCGATCTCTTCCCGCAATTCCTGCAAACTGGGTTCGCCTTTTTGTTGGTCTTCCGGTCTTTCTTTGGGAAGACGAACTAAGAATATGTTGTGATTAAAATATTGATTTTTATCCAAATATTTTCGAAGTATTTTTCTAAAAAGAAGAAAAAATATTAAAACCAATAACAGGATCAAAAAAAAGCTCAGGATATATTCCCAATTAAAAAAATTAAAATTCCATTGGTTGTAAGGAGAAGCGTTGGAAGATACTTGATAAGAGTTCATAAAAGATTATTTTTTCTTTAATTTGGTTATCTTATCGGCTTTAATCTTGGCCTCTTGTTCCAGAAAGAATTTATTAATGCCCGGCACCAAAGAAAGCCATTTTTTAATCAAGGAAATTATTTTTTTCATCTTAACCGTGGCTTGGTCCAAAACTTGATTGATCCGCCTGGCTGTTTCTTCTCCTTTTTCCTTGAATTCTTTTTGCTTTTGGGGATCAAGTTTTAAATATATTTCTTCCAGGTCTTCCTCTAAGATATTCTCCACTTGTTTTTGTCTGGCTTGGCGAGTAGAAGCTCCTCCGCTCGACTTTTCTTGGTCTCCTTTACCCTCAATTTCCTCGGAAATTTCCTCGGAAATTTGGTCTTTTTCTTTTTCCACTGATTTTTTTTCTTCCTCAAACTTCTTTTCCGGAGACCCTTCTTGCTCTTCTGCTTCCCGCTTCTCCTCTTCTTTATCTATCTTTTCTTTTATTTCTTCTATTTTATTTTTTTTGGTTATTCCGCCTGACATAATTATATAAATCAAACTTAAAACATTATCTCTAATGCCTTTTTATTTTTTATTAATTAACCTTTCTTGAATTATAACACAAAATCAACAATCTTAAAATAAAAACCTTTTTTGGGATAAAAAGGGTTTTATATAAAAAACTATAAAGCAAATTATTTTTTGACTTTGATTTTCTTAGCAAAGATTTCTCTTTTTTCTTGATTTATTTTTTTGGTTTGTTTTTTAATCGAAGGACCCAGAACATTTAACTGATACTTGCCCGGGTTTAATATTAAGGCGTAACGACCGTTTTCATCAGATACTGTTCTTGCCACCAAAGAGCCGTTAGCCTGTTCCTGAGCCTCAATTATGGTAAAGCCCATTCCTTGGCCATTGTGGTCCATAACCATCCCCCATTTAGGCCTAATATAATTAGCGTATTTTAATGCGCCCAAAATAACAAAACTGACAGTCATGGCATAATTCCAAGTAGTGGGATTTAGGATGGTTACCACAATAATTGTTATTAAGCCCACCCAGAAAACAACTTCCAGAATTTTATCCAAATTAATCCTTTCCAGAAAAGCGGATAATTTTGATTTTTCCTCTTGTTTTAGAGGTATATCAACATTAATAATTCCTTCTTTGTTGAAAACCATAAATTTGCCGGGAGTATGAATGGTTTTATAGACGGTATCGGGCCGGCGTACGGTCTTGTAACCGGATCTATGTGTCATTAGACTATATTCTCCCGGAGGGACTAAGAAAAAATAACCTCCGAATTTATCTGTAATTTTGCTTTCTTTGACTTTCCCTTTCTTGTCTAAAACTTCTACTTTGGCATAAGGAACAGGTTGCCCGGTTTTGGAATCATAAACTGTTCCGATCTGATAGTTTCGGTTGCGCTGGAATGTAAACAACCCCAACATATTAATAATCATATAAGAGGCAGTATTTAAGGATCCGGCCTTGGCTCCCAATTGAATAAGGGAAAAAACTATATAAGCACCGGTTACTGATTTGGTGGTAGCTTCGGTGGCTTTGGTCTTGGCAACCTTTTGAGCGGTCTGAACCGCTTGGGATTCAGCAATATTTTTTGCCAATTTTTTAACAGGAGAAATCATCATTTTATCCAAGGTACCAAATGTTTGGGCCACAAAAGACTCTTCGGCCTCCCTCTCGTCTCCGCTGTCAGCTTTAAGACGTTCCTCTCTCTCCCAAACTGATCCTGCCTCCGAATCCTCTTCGCCCCCTTCTTTAGTAATCTCTTCTTCTTCAGGTTCTTCAACACTTCCTTCTGATGTCGGTTCTTTTTCCTGTTGTGCCCCCTCTTCTTCTTCCTCTGCAACTTCCTCTTCTTCTAAAACAGGTTCCTCAACAACCTCTTCTTCTTCATCTGGCTCTTCTTCCGGAGAGGGCTCTACGACCGGCTCTTCTTCACTTTGCTCTTCTTCTAAGACAGGTTCCTCAACAATTTCCTCTTCTTCATCTGGCTCTTCTTCCGGAGAGGGCTCTACGATCGGCTCTTCTTCTCTTGTTTCTGTTTGAGCTGATTCCAATTTAAGCTGACAAGAAACGACTTCACTGGAAACGCCTCGATCAGTATAGAATTTAGCATAAATTGTTTTTGTGCCCAATTCAGAGGAAAGATCAAATTGATAACTTTCGGAATAAGGAATTAAGCTGGCCAAAGAAAACTCCGGATCTTCGGAAATGGCCATATTAACCGCGTCAGGGCCCCCTTCCAATTCTAAATTAACAGAAGTGGAGGTTACTACTGGAACATCGCCGGAAAAATCAGCCGGAGGAGCGACAGAAACACTAAAATCAACTGTGACATCTTCTCCGGTCTCCGGATCTTGAACGACGGGCTCACTTGGCGGTGAAGGGGGAGGAGGTGCTGAAGATTCAACATCTTCTTCCTCCGTAGTTGTTGCTTCTTCTTCCTCCGTAGTTGTTGCTTCTTCTTCCTCCGTAGTTGTTGCCTCATCTTGACCGCTATCAGTGTATTCAACTTGAACTTTAGACACAATGGGAGTATATAATGTATTGGGGTTGGTTAAATCAATTTTGTATTGAAAATATTGAGCGGTGGTGGTGGCTAAATTAGCTGTGGTAGAGGTGGCTCCTAACAGCACCTCTCCGGCAGGATCAGATTCATATATCCTAAATTCTGTTACGCCCGCCAAATCATAACCAACCTGATCAATCAAATTGGGGTTGCCTTTGGATATCACAATCCTTACTTTGTCAGTGGTAACCGGACTGAATTCACTGGGTACCGGGGTGGAATAATTAGTGTTGTCTGTTACCGTATCTTGAATAACCCAGGTTGAACTTGCACTATCCCAGGTTTGGATAGTATAGTCGCGCGGAGCAAAATCATAGCCGGAGTCGGGATTATTCGGATTATCCATAGAGCTCACGGTAACATATCCCACTGACTGCTCCTCTCCCAAATCCACTTCCAGCCATTGGTCTGTTCCGCCGTTATATGATGTGTTTTCTCCTGTCATCCAGGCAGTATCTTCATCTTCGTCAATACCGGCTTCCGCGGTTCCCAACAAATAAGCAAGGCCGCCGGATTCCAATAATTCCGGGTCAATTTCCGAACTGGCTGTGGCCGTGCCCGCGGGAGAGAGGTTGCTTGACGCCATTCTGCTTGATGAGGCCACTTCTTCCCAAGAAGTCCAAGTAGTATCAGGAGAAGCGGAGTCTCCCGATCTCTCAGATATGCTAATGGATGAACTGGTGGATAGTTCAAAATCAACTGAGATGGAATCCCAGGTGGTGCTGGCATCACCGGAGTCTAAAACCGGTGAAGTGTAGATGCCGGAGGAACAATAAGAGAGCTGATTAGTGGTCCCACTGGCTGTGACCGAGGATACACTCGGGGTGTCGGCATAATCTGAACTCGGGGATAAAATAGCGCGGTATTGCAAATATTGCCTATTAGGACTTTGTATGCTATCGCCGTCCAAATCCTGCCAGGAAGAAGGAGCCCCTTTATAAATTTCTAATTCGCTAATGGCGGTTTTTTTGCCTGTATCTGTTTGACTGGAACCCTTGGTAAAATAAAATCTCACTTTATCGGTTTCTATTGGTGTAAATTCCGCTATGGAAGTAGTGGCGGTATTGCCGGTAATTTGGGCTTGCGTAACCCAGTTGGAGCCATCCCAGGTTTGCACTGCATACGACCCCGGAGAGGTCATATCCGGAGATCTAACCACGGTATAACCCACTTCCGCCGCTTCTGCCAAATGTATTTCCATTGATTTTGGTGAAGAAGTACTAACATCATCTATGCCTGATGCATAAGAAAGAACAACGTCCCAAAAATTTCCACGTACTTCATGGCTGTCATTATTAACAAGTGGAACATCGCCTCCCCAATCGTCACTACTGGTAGCAGTGCCGGCTAAAGCCAAATTGGGATAAGCCGTGGTTCTGGTTTGCCAAGTGATTGATGAGTCGAAAGGGACATTTTCTTCTGTTGTTAAACTGTCCCAATCAATAGTGCTATCGGCATCAATCCATTTGGAAGTAAGATCTGCCGGCCAATAATATCCTTGGGTGTCAGCTATTTTTTGCACCCTGATATTTTGAGGATAACCATCAGAGGTGCGGCCAAAAACACTACTTTCAACATAAAACGCCAAGGCGCCGTCTGAAGTGGTAACCGCCAAAGGATAATAGGTTTGTTTTCTGGAATTATTAATCAATATTTTGTCTGCCCAACTCAAAGAGCCGTCATCTTTATCCACTTTTTGGGCATAAACTTGACCTGTTTTGCTAAATCCTGCATGCCAAAGCACTGCGATATCGCCGTTATTGTCACGATATGCCACATTTCTTTTTTTGTTATACTCCACTATACTCGGATTGTCATCGTTATTATACCATCTTGCATCATAACTATCGTCATTTATAAGACTATCCCAAATCAAACTACCACTATTATCAAATCTTCTGGCGGTAATATAAGAAGGGTCATCGTTATGTTGGGCCATTAAAATTATTCCGTTCTCATTATCAGAAATTGCTGAAAAAACGATTTTATCAATACCGTCAATATCATCACCATCAAAAGCTGTTATACCTTTATTTCCCCAATATTTTGTGCCCTCCAGATCGATCTTTTGGGCATACACCTCTATTCCATCTGAATTTTCCGGACTTCTATGGGCCGCTAAAAACTCATTTTCATTTAAAGAAGTGGCTGCAAATTTAAAAGTCGGGCCATAATCATCCACTCCTTCATCAGCCAACGATTCTCCTCCGGCGGTCCATAAAACAGCGGAGGAAGAAGATATTCTTTGTCCCAATAAAGACAAGCCGTTTACCCAGAAAGCTATACTCCCGCCATTATTATCAGAAAGAATAGTAGTGCCGCAATTTTCGGAAAAAGAATAATTATCACCCTTATTTAAAACCACGGGGGAGCCCCACATATTAGAACCATTGGCCAAACTAAAACGCGCAACTTCTGCTTGTAAATCGCCCCCGGAAATTTTTCTTTGATATAAAACAACAGGGTCGCCGTAATCATCTATGGTGACGCTTATGTTTACAAAATGCTGGTCGCTGTTTGTGGCAGTGGCGATTGCAACGCCCCCGCTTCCCCATAAAAAGTTGCCACTGGAATCAATCCTTTGCGCATATATATCCAGCTGTCCGTTTCTATTGTCGGAATTCCAAATTATAATCGCACCATCATTGTTGTCGGAAATAATTTTTGTTTCCCTGGAGGCGCTTGCAGGCAAACTGGCGCTATCTTCCAAGGTGGAACTGGCTACTGTTTTATATGAACTCCAAACTTCTTGGCCACTATTATTAACACGCCATATCCTAAGATCTCTTCCGGCATCAGTTTCTTTAAATTGAGTTAAAAACGCCCCGTCTACTCCGTCAGTAACCGCGTCAATGCCGACGGAATCGGAGGTGGTGGCAACGCCTGAGGAAGGAATCTCCACACCGCCATCCTCGTCAAAAGCAAAATTATGTTTATTAATTTTAAAATCATCGGTTGTAGTAGAAATATTTAAATTATTTTTATCCACTCCCACAAAATCTGTTCCGCTGGCATGAGTGGCGGTATAAGGCAAATAACCGAAATCAAGCTCTAAATACTCCGTAGTGGTAGCTACTACGGTATTATTATGAGTGCCTAAAGTCCAGTCTTCTTCCGAATCATGAACAACAGGACTTTCCTGCGCCCTGATAAAAAGTGGATCAGAAAACAAAAAAGAAATAACAATTACCATTGTTAAACTTCCGAGGATCAAAAAAGAAACAATAAAAAGAGAAATAACAGATGTTCTCCTTTTTTTGGTTAAATGCTCTAAATATTGTTTTTTCTGATATTTTTTTTCCTCTCCGTCATGGTTAATAAGCACAAAAGATCTGCACGGAGATTTGAACAAGAGAGCTAAATAATAAAAAAGGTTTAGCTGAAATTTATTAAAATAAATCCTAATTTTCGCCCCCCGATTAACAAAAGCTTTTCGGTTTTTTATTTTTTCTAAAACTTTTAAATCATCCCTGGCCCTAAATTTGGCTTTCAGATAACCCTTTTTAATCAACCTATTAAGTAAAGGAATATTTACCTCTCCCAAATGAGAAATAAATAATAAAAAATAAATTAATAAAAATAAAAGTAAAAAAGAAAAAAATACAATTATTAAATTCATATAAAAATTTAATTTTATTATAGTTTTATTGTAACAAAAAAAATCAAAAATCAAAAATATTTTTAATACCTTTAAGACCTTTTATTCTTACTAACTGCTGTCTCAGATTTTTAGCACCTTCAAGGCCCCGGATATACCAGGGCAGGTGTTTGCGCAACTCTATTATTCCCGCCTCTCCTTTATGTTTTTGAGTTAATAAAGCGTGTTGCCAGGCAATTTGAAAAATTTCTTCTCTGCTTTTCTTTTTCACCTCTTCCTGTTTTATTTCTTCAAAAAGCCAGGGCCTGCCCAGGCAACCGCGAGCCAAACCCAATCCTTGCGCATCGGTTTTTTCTAAGGCCTCTTGGGCTTGAGTTAAATTATTAATTCCTCCATTAGCCAAAACTACGCCGGGGAAATTTTTCTGAATTTTTTCAATAAACTCAAAATTAACCTCCCCCTGAAAGCCCTGAGCCAAACTCCGCCCATGGATCATTATAGCTTTTATATCCAGATCCTCTACGTTTTTACAAAAATCCCAAGCATTCACTTCTCCGGCTTGAGTTCTAATTTTTATAGACACGGGAAGTTGAGAAATTTTAATGGTTTCTTTAATAATCTCTCGGGAAAGCTCTAAGTCCTTCATCAGCTCAGCTCCGGCTCCGGCCTTCATTACCTTGGGCACCGGACAACCAAAATTTATATCAATTCCATCGGGCTTTATTTTGCTTTCTACTACTTTGATAGTTTTCTTAAATTCTTCCGGCTTACTGCCAAAAAGCTGAACTACATAATAGGATCCTTGTGGCGCAAGACCTAACATCTCTAAAGTTTTTTTGGGCTGATAATTTAGGGCTGTAACATTGGCCATTTCGCTATAAGCAACATCTGCTCCCCAGTCGGCGCAAATCTGTCGGAAAGCAAAATCGGTAAATCCGGCCATGGGAGCCAGAGCCAAAATCGGCTTGTCTATTTTTTGCCAAAAATTATTCATATCTTCTATAAAAAAGGCCCGGAATAAACCAGGCCTGAGATTAAAATTGACATCCTTGTTAACGTCCTTGCCGGGTATACTTTCTTTTTTCCCATTCTCGCAAGGGCGGGGTTGAAACCTGCTGTCTTAAAATGTTACTCCTTTTTAAATTGTTTTGCTGGCTGTCATTTTTTCCTTTTGCCAAATCTCCTCCTTGTTTGTTGTTTATTGCGGTTTTTACCCGATTCTAATATAAAAGATTTACTTTATTTTTTCAAGATTCTCACGCCTTCGGAGGTGTCTTCAATAATATACCCCCTGTCTTCAATTTCCGCGCGCAAGCGATCCGCTTTATCAAAATCTTTTTCCTCGCGCGCTTTTTCTCTTTCCTCGGATAATTTTTTTATTTCTTCCGGGACTTCAAAAGAAGAAGTTTCTTCTTCTATTTTAAGGCCCAAAACCTTGTCAAAATCAACAATTGTGGCCAATTTGTCCTTTTTGGCCATATCCGACTTGAGCATCTCCTGAACGACCGCCAAAGCCAAGGGGGTATTAAAATCATCTCCCAAAGCTTCTTGGAATTTGTTTTTATAATCCCGATCAATCTCACCCTTTTTCTCACCCAATTCTTTAATTTGATTTAAAAGATGCTTCCGGCCTTTGCGAGCCGCTTCCAAAGCTTCCCAGGTAAAATTCTGCTTAGAGCGATACTGGGCTTGTAGAAAAAAGAAGCGCAAATCCAGGCCAGTATAACCTTGATCCTCAATTACGGATAAGGTCAAGGTGGCCCCCTCTGACTTGGAAATTTTACCTTCCTTCTCCATTAAATGCTCATTATGAAGCCAATAATTAACAAACTTGACTCCGAAAGCGGACTCGGACTGAGCGATCTCATTGGTATGATGAACCGGAATATGCTCAATTCCGCCCATATGAACATCAATGGTTTTGCCTAAATATTTACTGCTCATAGCCGAACATTCTATATGCCAACCCGGAAAACCCTCGCCTTTTTCCACTAAAGAAGACTGAAATGGAGACTCCCAGGTTTGCAAGGCATTTTTATGGGCTCCGGTCTTGAAAAACCAAAGAGCAAAATCAGCTGAGTTTTTCTTCTGAGGATCAGTTATCTCTCCTCGGCCGGCCCCGCTTAAAAGCTTATCCAAATCCTGGCCGGATAGTTTGGTATAATCCTCCTTCTTGCTGATATCAAAATACACGGCCAAGTCAGTGGTATAAGCATATCCTTTTTCCAAAAGAATTTTTACCATTTCTATCATCTCTTCAATATGTTTGGTGGCTCGGGGTTTATAATCGGGTTCTAAGTTATTAAGTTTGGAAACGTCTTGTTCAAAAATTTTTATATATTTATCCGCAACCTCTCCCGGAGTTTTTCCTTCCTTTTTAGCTCCTTTCTCCATTTTATCCTCTCCCTCGTCCTCATCTGAAGTTAAGTGCCCCACATCGGTATAGTTGCGAACATGTGTAGCTTGATAATCAAAATATTTAAAGATTCTAACTACAAAATCGGCGCAAGTCATACCTCGCAAATTGCCTAAATGCTGAGTCCAATAAACCGTGGGTCCGCAATGATAAAACAAAACTTCACCCTCTTTTAAGGGTTTAAATTCTTCTTGCTGGCGCGTTAAGGTATTATAAAGTTTAATCTTGGGCATAATCTTATATTATCTTATCTTTTAAGTTTTCGCAAGAATAAAAAAAGGCGCGTGTTTTTGCTTGCGCCCTTTGGTAAAAAATTTATCTCTGGCCACTAAAAGCCTTGGCCAGAGCTTTGCTAACCTCAGACTTCTGAGCCTGGCAGGTGGCTCCGAGCTCAACCAGTTTCCGGCTATTTTCTTCAAGCCCGGAGGAGGCCACGATTATGCCCGAGAAACCAGCTTCTCGAATTTGAACCAGGAGCGACTCGGTGTTGTTGATCCCGTCGTCTCCCGGCACTTCATAATCCAGTATAATAGCCCTGAGCCTGTCTTTGTTTTTTCGGAAAAGTTCCAGACCTTCGGCCTTGTTGGAAGCGCAAATTATATTGGCTTCCTCAGCTTTAAGTCCGGGATTCCGTAGCAAAATCCGGTGGATCATTCGGGCCAACATGGGGTTATCCTCTACAACTAAAATCATAAAACCTCCTTTTCTAATTAAAAAACAAATAAACAAAAAATTATTTTTTGTTTATTTTATACAAACTAAAATTATAAGATATTTTACTTATTTTGTCAATAGACAAGCCCGCCTCCCCTAATCTGCGGTTATTTAAATAATCCAAGTCCTTTTTATTTAAAAAAAAATTATAATAATAAACCGGCAGGTACTCGGCTAAAATTGCATATTTTTTTATTATTTGTTTATTACTAAAATCCCCTACCACAACTTTACGCTCAGGAAAAAAAATCTTGTCCTGATAATTGGTAATTATAACCGCATTTGTCTCAGTCAAATTTATAACTTTTTCATAGCTTTCTCTCGCCTCTCTACTTTTATCCAAAGAATAAAAAAGACCCTCTTCCGAGCCGAACAAAACAAAATTCAAAGACAATAAAATAATTAAATAAACCACTAAAATTCTCAACCCGTTTACCAAAAATTTGGCTCGCAAACTAAAGAGTTTTTTGCTTTTTTTTGCTTTAAGCCAATTTAGTTTATCCTTAAACTCGGGTTGCCATTTATAAAAAGGAAACAGGCCCCGGCTGAATTTAACCAGAAATAAACTAACAAAAGGGATAAAACCGGCATAAATGGGGAGCCAATACCGGGTGTAGGAATTGCCGATAGTGTGGCTGGCGGTGTTTGGGTTATCAAAAAATTCCCAGCTTCCATAATACAGGATCAATATTATCGCGGTTAAACTTAAAGAGGATAAATAAAGCCAATTTTTTTTGCACCAGTGATAAATTCTTTGAAAAAAAAGAAATAACCCCGAAATACCTAAAAAGAATAACCAAGGAAACATTTTTATAAAATAATATCTAAACATCTCCCAAGATTGAATCGGGTCAAAACCAAAATAAAAAATATTATTTTTAATTTTTATTAAAATATTTTTAATTTGCTCCCGGTCTGTGGGAATAATAGAATCTGCCAGTTTGGGCCCGGATTGAGTTATCTCTGCCAAAGAAGTGTTCATCTCCGGGTATCCGCTATAAACAGGAGAACCGAATAAAACCTGATTCCAACATCCGGCCGGTAGCCAGGCTATAAAAACAAAAGCTAAAAATATTAAAAATTTACTAATACCCACGCGCTTAAAATTAAAAAGCCAGAGAATAAAAAACATGGGCAAAAGCCACAAGGCCTCAGAGGTGCGGGTCATCAAAGCCAAACCCAGAAAAAATCCCCCTAAAGCAGCTGAGGTGCCTGTCAGCCAGTTTATGTTTTTAAAATAAAAACTAAAAAATTTCTTAGGCTTTTTTTTGGTTTTTTCCACCAATAAATAAGAGAAATAAAGACTTATAATAAACAGAGAGAAAAACAAAACATTGTGGAACATACTGCGGGCGGAATAATAAATCAAAGGCGGAAAGCCGGCTAAAAGAAAAACGGAAATAAAAGCGTTGCGTCTGCCAAATATTTTTCCCGCCAAGAGATAATAAAAAATAATCCCCAAGCCGGCAAAAAAAGGAGTTAAATAAGGAATTATTTTATAACCCAGGAGAGAAACGATTTGTCCATAAATTATAATAATGCCCAAAAAACTGACCGGCTTCAGCTCCCCCAGATCACTGCGGATACTGCGAGGGTGCATTATGTCTTGGGCATAAAGATTATATTTTTCAAAAATCTTCATCTCTTCCATCTGCCCGTAAAGTTTGGTAAAAACATAATTGGCGTTTTCATCCGGAGATTGCCAAAAAATTCCCCCCTGGGGACGGACCAAGGAATTGTAATAAGAAACACCGGCAAAAAAAAGCAAAGCCAACATAAAAACCCAGAAAAAATGACTTTTGCTCTTAAAAAATTTCTTTATTGTTTTTACTTTCATATTTTAGCCGGTTTTAGTTAAAATACCTTATCAAAAAAGATTTTCTTTAGCAAGGTTTAGCCAATAAAAAAAACGCCGGCTTTTTACCGGCGTATGGCAGAATATAAAAATTAAAGTTTCAGTTTTAAATTTAATTGATTAGGCGGATTATAGACAACCAAACAACTTCTTTCTTCCAACTTCTCTCTGAGATCACCATAATCCATGCCCAACTCCGCGGCAATATTTTTTTTCTTCGCGGTTAAGCTGTGTTTATCGCCATAAAACCACCAGGCCTTTTCTATGGGGACGGCCTTCCCTGTCAAAAAATTTTTGACTATTCTGGCTTTCTGGCTTAACTCCCGGGGCTTTAATTTATTCTGAGAATTGATAATCATTATAGTCAGAAAAAAAGTTATCAATATTAATACCAACACAATTCCTATACCCGCGTTTTCATGCTCCTTCAATAAACTCTTAATTTCTCTCATAACTCCTCCTGATTTTGCTTTTTTTGATTTTTAAAAAGGACTTTTTATTTTTTAAAATAATATAATTTAAAAAAAAATGTCAATATTTAAACCACACCTAAACATTAAAAATCTATCTATTTACACCACAAATTAACTATCTAAATACGGACGGAGAGACTTGCCTCGCAAACCAAACTGCGTTTGGTGCGGGATCGCTCGCTCACACGCTCGCGAAACCTGATAATATAAAATACCTAAGTGCGGACGATGGCCCGCCAGAGACTGCCTGCGGCAGGGCGGGTTGCAGGCTCACACGCCTGCAAGACTCAAACAAATCTTTCTTGCAGTGCGGACGGAGAGACTTGCCCCGCATTCGCGGGGCACCCGGCGAATGCCGGGTGAACCTTCTTTATTCTAATAAAAGTGCGGACGATGGGACTTGAACCCATACAGGTTTAACACCCACATGGACCTGAACCATGCGCGTCTACCAATTCCGCCACGTCCGCAAATACATCATTCTTTCTTCATTGTTTTTGATTCATTATTCATTATTCACAATCCATTATTCAAATCAAATTCCATAAGTCAACAAACTCACTATAGCAAAAGCTATGGCCACGTAAAGAGTTCCCGAAGCCAAGGGCAAAATTTGCGCCCAATCAAACACCACGCACAATAATAACAATGTTACACCTGCCACCTGCAAAATCATTTTTATTTTCCCCCAAATATTCGCCTGTATTTCTCCGCCCCTGTTTTTTCTTATCCAAGCCACTATTAAAATAACAAATTCAATTATAATAATCAAAAAAGAAACCCAAAAACCGATATACCTTAAAACAATTATAAAAACCATAGAACTGATCAAAAGCTTATCGGCCAAGGGATCATAAACTTTACCCCACTCGGTAACCTCATCTCTAATTCTGGCCATAGAACCGTCAATAGTATCTGTGAAAGCGACCAACAAAAAAACGATTAAACCCAAGAAATAATGGCCATAATACATTAAAAATGCTACTATGGGAATAGTTAAAAAACGAAAAATAGTTATATGGTTGGGCTTGATAAAACGGGGAAATAATTTCAAGATCGTCCAAGCCAAAATCCGATCATGGGGAAAAATTTTTTTACTTTTTTGAAAATTATGGTCAAACATAAATTCAATCAATTCTTGGCAAAAGATCTAAGCTCGCTCTCTCTTTCCCTGATTTCACTTACTATAATTGTAGGGAGTTTAATTTATTATTCCTATAAACTAAACAATCTGGGAATTTTCCTTAGCTTGGTCTTAATATTTGCTATTTTTAGTATAATAATTAAACAAACAAAAGGCAAGGCAAAAAAACAACTTCCAAATCAAGACCGCAAACAAAAAAAATGGGGAGAAAATATTGTTGTTTTATTATATTTGCTTAGTGTTTTGTTTAATTTTTATATTTTGTTTCAAGGAAGAACCTCTCAGTCTCTTATCAGTCCTTGGACAAAAATACCCTCTTATTTCTTCTTCACCTTTTGGCTTTCTTTGTTATTTTTGTTTTTGCTTATAATAATTAAAGGTAACCGATCCCTGATCTTTATAAAAGTTCAATATTTTTTATCCTTATCACTATTATTAATAATTTATAAAATCGGTTACGGCTTTGACCCCTTTATCCATGAAGCCAATTTAAAATTAATCGAAAAAAAAGGTGTAGTGGAGCCCAAAACTTTTTATTATATTGGTCAATACTCCTTAATATTGATTTTTCACAAGTTAACTTTTATCTCTATTTCCTTTTGGAATAAAATTTTACTCCCCTTGTTAGCGGCCTTGTTTTTACCTTCTGTGCTCGGAGATTGGCTAAATAAATATCTTGGAGATTCTAAGGCCAATAAATTCCTCTTACTTTTAATTTTGATCCTTCCCTTCTCTTGGGCAATAATAACCATTCCTCAAAATTTGGCTTATTTGTTTTTGATCCTTACCATATTTTCGGGGCTGGGAGCACAAAGCAAATTAGAGAACACAGCTACTTGTCTCCTGGCTTTGGCCACTTTTTTTATACACCCCCTGGCCGGAATTCCGGCTCTGCTTTTTCTAGCTGGTCTTCTTTTTAAAATAAATTTAAATTTCAAGCCCTTCATTTCTCGTATAAATTTTTTATACAGCAAAAAGTTTGTTAATTTTTTCTATGGTTTTCTTTTTCTGCTTTCCGCCCTTATCATTCCTCTTGTTTTTTTGTTTTTGAATGGATTTAAATTAAAAAATTATATGGGAGAATTATCAATTCCCGAATTAACGGTGCCGGGCTCGGAAAACTTTATCCTCAACTTCATTTATTTTCCGGGATTTAATTATAAAATAATTGTTGCCGTCCTGGTTGTTGCCGGAATAATAATTTTTCTGAAAAACAAAAAAAATTTTCCTTTATTAAAACTCAATTTAGGTTTAGGCGTTGCTTTTTTGATATCTTTCTTAATTACTAAGATCTTCGTTCCTTTTCAAGAATTAATAAAATATGAAGAAGGATATTACAGCCAAAGGATTTTGCTGGTGGCAATTATTTTCCTCTCTCCTTTTATATTTCTAACACTAAGGGCTTTAACCAAAAAATTAAAACAAGAAAAACTTAGTGTTTCTTTGCCCATTATTCTTTTTCTTTCTTTTTTTATATTAGCTTCGCTCTATTTGAGCTATCCTCGCCTGGATAATTATCATAATTCCCACGGCCAGTCAGTCAGCTCCTCTGATCTAAAAGCGGTCAACTGGATCGAAAATGATGCGGCCGGAGAAGATTATATAGTTTTGGCCAACCAGCAGGTCAGCGTGGCTGCCTTGCGCGAACTCGGTTTTGATCATTATTTTAAAAAAGATATATATTTTTACCCCATCCCCACGGGCGGAGAATTATACCAATATTACCTAAATATGGTTTATGAAAAACCGGAAAGAAAATATATGAGACAGGCAACTGAATTAGCCGGAGCAGAAAAAGGATATTTGGTTTTGAATAAATATTGGTGGGCTTTTGACAAGATCAAAAAAGAGGCCAAGCTGGAAGCTGACTCTTATAGAATTATTGACGAAGGGAAAATTTATATTTTTGAATTTAATTTTTCTTCCTAAAAAAAGCCGAGATAATCAACCAAGATTATTTCGGCTCCGGGTAAGCGGTAATTATTTTTTTTCTATTTTTGTCCATTATCACTTTCCAACCCTGAAAGGAGACAGATACTGCTCCGTTTTTTTCTTTTTTTGGTTTGGTTTTACCTGATTTTACGAGTTGATTTATTTTGCGAGCGGAGAAATAAACCTCCCCTATTTTCACCCTTTCAGATAATTTGTGGCGACTATGCACAGTTTTGTCTTTTCCTCTGATCAGATAAAAGTTTCCCTCTTTTTTGGATTTTTTATCCTTGCGTTTATTGTCATTTCTTACCCCATTCTGTTCAACCTCCTGTTTTTAGATTTTATTTAAAGGTTTTAAAACAGCAAAAGCTATAATGCCTCCGGCTACGGCAGTAGCAAATTGAGGCCAACTCATCATCTGGGCAACTTTAATTGCCAATGATTCTTTAATCAAAAGTTCGCTTATAACACTTATACTAAAATAAAGAAATAAAAATTTCAAGCCCGAGGACAAAATCACCCCGATCCAGTAACCTTTCTTTTGACTGGCAAAATTACGATAACACCAATCCAGGACTAAAACTAAAATTACATTACCGATCATTATAAAAGGAACTACCGGGGCCAGCACTGCCGGCAAGAGACCGCCGGACAAGGCCATTAAACTGGGAATTAAACAAAGAGTTAGGGCGCTTCTGATCCCCAGCAAAAACAAAGCTAAGATAAAAACCGCATTAATTATAGGGCCGGTTATTGCCTGAATATGAAAATAAAAAGGCAAAGCCGTAGCCACTGTGGCCAAAACCAAAAATTGGGCTATAGCCTTGACATCAGCCTGTTCCAGGGCTTTTTCTTTTAGATAAATCATAGTTAATTACGAATTCACAAATCTTGTCACCCGCCTCGCCGAGTTAAAGCTTGGCTTCAGCAAGGAGGGTAAATTGCGCAAATCATTTAAAAACTTTTTATATTTAACAAAGAATTTGTTTATCCGCGAAAATTTATTTTTAATTTTTTAGACTTTGTATTTAATTTTCACCCTGTTAAATAAAACTTTGCTTTAACTAACTAAAGCGAATCATTTAACCGGGTAAATTAAGTTGGTTTGGGATTTTATTGCGTCACAATACTGCTTTTGGCCACTATGCCGTAAAGATTATCAATTTTTTTAGTTAAATCATTTATCTGCTTGGCGGTGCCCTCCACTGCTACCGAGATCAAACCGGTACAATGCTCTACGCAAGAGTGTTGAACATTCACGCCCATCCTCGCCCTGATCAAATTTCCGTTTTCCGTCAAAATCTCTTGTACCTTACCGGCATGCATTTTTCTGTCTTTAACTAAAATGGTAATTGTACTCAAATGCTTTTTAGTGCTCATATTTAAATTTAGTTTATTTTCCTTTTTTGTATCTCTTGGAATAATAATAAGTATGCAAAACTTTATGTTCCAAGCTTCCTTTATTTTTAAGCCAAGACAAGGCCTCTTCCACCTCTTTGTTTTCATGCGCCATCCTAAACTTCCTGCTTTTATCAATTTTATACAAGGCCTTAATTCTTTTATTCCTTATCTCCGGAGTGGTGGGTATGGGCTGACCTCCACCGCCGATACATCCCCCGGGGCAAGCCATTACCTCTATATAATCATATTTTTCTAAATTTTCAATCACCGGTTCAATATTGCCGATTCCGTTTACCACAGCTATGCGCATGAGCTTACCGGCCACTTTTACTTTTGCCTCTTTTACGCCATCCATTCCTCTAACCTCTTTAAAATCAATTTTAGCCCTGCAAACCCCTGTTTTTTTCTCTCCGCAAGCCAAAAAATGGGCGGTCCTTAAAGCCGACTCCATAACTCCTCCGCTGCCTCCATAGATCGCTCCCGCTCCACTATATTCACCCAAGGGATTATCCGATTTTTCCGCCTTTAGTTTGGCAAAATCAATCCCTTCTTTTTTCATGAGCCAGGCAAACTCCCGAGTGGTTAAAACATTGTCCACCGGATACCCCCCTTTAATTTTTAACTCTTCTCTTTTTGCTTCGTATTTTTTGGCCGTACAAGGCATAATAGAAACCACCTCAATATCCTGTGGCTTTATTTTCATCTGTTTTGCCCAATAAGTTTTGATCAATCCTCCCAAATGAATATGAGGAGAACGAGAAGTGGTTAAGTTGGGAATTAATTCCGGATGATAAAATTCGGTGTATTTAACCCAGGCCGGACAACAAGAAGTTATCATGGGCATTGTCTTTTTTTCTTTTACTCTTTCCAAAAGCTCTTCCGCCTCCACCATAGTAGTGGTATCAGCTCCAAAATTAACATCAAAAATATAATCAAACCCCAAAGCGCGGAGACCGGCAACTACTTGCCCGGTTACTACTTTACCGTGAGACAAGCCAAATTCCTCTCCAATACTAACTCGGATAGAAGGAGCAAATTGAGCCACAATTATTTTTTTACCTTTACTTATTTTCTTCTCCACTTCCGGCCATTCCGCTTGTTCTTGGGCGGAACTAACCGGGCAATGCAAGGCGCATTGACCGCAATAAATACAGTCAATATTTTTATTTTCAGTAGGCACCACCTCTTGGGTATGTCCCTTGCCTTTTAACTCTAAATAATTAATATTCTGCATCACTCCACAGGCTTCAATACAATTACGGCAATCTATACACTGGGTGCCGTCAATCTCCACGGCATTGGCAAATTTATAAATCTTTTTTTTGCTTTTCCTTTCTTTAAATCTGGTCACCCGCACATCATACTTTTGCGCCATTTCGAGAAGCGGGCAATTGGGCCGCCAAACACAACTCTCGCATTTTTCCACATGTTCGGCAAAAATAAATTCAATATTTAAATTGCGAACCTTTTTTACTTTTTGGGAATTAGTTTTTACCTTCATTCCCGACTCCGCTTGAGTGGAACAAGAAGTCAAAAGTTCGAATGTCTTTTTTCCTTTTCTTTTTACCTCTACCACGCAAATCCGGCAATTGCCTTTGGCGGGAAAATCGGGATGATAACAAAGAGCCGGGATATCAATATTGTTATCCCGAGCCGCTTTTAAAATAGTGTCCCCGGCGCTACATTTAACTTCTTTATTATCAATATTTAAAAATATTTTTTTTGCCATAAATGTTTTCAATCTTTAACTTATAAAATTATTTTTTCTCTGAAACCTTAGTCCCGGATTTTATTTTTACTAAATCCTTATAAATAATATAACTAAAAGACAAGAAGAAAGGTGCTAAAACAAAAGAAATCAGCTGTGTAATAAAAGAACCTGGTTCATTAAATTGCGAAGAGTTAAACAAAGACTCAATTAGGATAACCGCTAAATAAAATACTCCGTAAACCGCTAAAAATCTTCCTAACACAGCCCACCAATATCCTTTTACCAGGCTGGCACTTCCCTTTATAGACTCTACCACACCCTTATCTTCAAAAATTAAAATCCAAGCAGAAAAAGCTAAATAAACAATCAAAATAATTCCGGGAATTATTAAAAGCAAGAAACCAAGCAGAAAAATTAAACCCAACAAAATGGACATGCCTAAAAACTTCCAAAAATAATTTTTTCTGGCCTCATTAAAAATAGCCCAAACACCTGGCTTGGGATATTCCTTTCTAAAATAAAGAAGGGTGGCGGCCTGTGAAGAAATAGAAAAATAAATGGAAAATAAAACAAAAATTATCGATAAAATAACAAAAATTCCCAACAAAATACCTCCCTGACCCTGAGAATTCAAAACATTCATGGCTACCCCCACTCCCCCTAATATAATAACAGGCAACATAGCTAAAACACTTATAAGCATAATGGCTATTAACTTCCAAAAACTTTTTTTATAAAGCTCAAAGGCATTCTTAACCAAATCCCCTACCGGAGATATTTTAACCAAGGGTTTGGTCTCGGCTTTTGTCTCTTGATTTTTCATAAAAATATAATTAATAATTATCTAAAACATTTACAAATTATTTTCCGGTCCGGATGATTTACCTCCTTTAGTTTAACCACGTTTTTTAGATAGCTCCGCAAAGGCACCGGAACGGCACAACCCAAACCGCAAAAAGAGCTTCCTTCTAAATTATTTAAAATTTCAGAAAAAAGCTGCCAATTAACGGGTTGGTTCTCTATGGTTTTTTTTAATCTATAAACGCCTTCTCGACAAGGAGTACACTGTCCGCAAGACTGATTCAAAAAAAATTCTATCCACTTTTTGATCATTTTGGAGGAATTGTGGCCTTTTAATTTATAAATAGTAATAGTCCCCGCTCCCTCCGCGCTTCGTTTAAGTTGTCGGTTATTCAAAACCACTCCGGAACCGCCTCCCCCCACTTGGACAAAAAAATCAAATTTTGGATAGTTGCCGGTTTCTTTTAAAATCTTTTCTATATTTAAATTTTCCGGCAAACAAAAGACTCCTTTGTTTTTCACTTTTCCTCCGATAGTATAATATCTTTCTTTCTTGTATTCCCCCTTTTCCACCAAACTAACATTTAAAAAAGTTTCCACATTATTAATAATCGTGGGGTAACCCCAAAGGCCTTGAGTGGTGGGGAAAGGCGGACGCAGGCGCGGCTCCACTCTCTTTCCTTCCATGGAGTTTAAAATAGAAGTTTCCTCTCCGCCAATATAACCGGAAGTATGTTTTTTAACAAAAATCTCTATGTCCTTTTTGCCTATAAAGCGCAAAAGCTTGGGGCCCAAGTTGTGATAATAATCTTCATTGATATAAATATAAGATTTCACCTTTACTCCTTTTCCCTCTTTTCTTAAAAACTTTTTAGCCAACTCCATTCCCTTTATAACTTCTTGGGTTTTATATTTTAAAATATATCCGTCTTTTTTTACTCCCGGCTCTCCCTCGGAGGCGTTGCAAATTATGTATTTTTGCTTGCTCGGAGCTTTTTTTACCATTTCCCATTTAAGAGCGGTGGGAAAACAGGCGCCGCCCCGGCCAACCAAATTAGCTTTCTTGATTTTAGCTAAAATATCCATTTTATCTTGATTTTAAATTTTACAAATTAAATTAATTTTTTCTTACGCAAATAATCGGCCATGTCAGCCATACGATTGCTGTATCCCCACTCATTGTCATACCAGGCGATTACTTTAAGCAAATTTTTATCCACTACCTTTGTTAAAGGCAGATCCACAATAGAACTGGCCGGATTACCAATAATATCAGTTAAAACTATGGGGTCGGTGCTTACTTCCAATACCCCTTTTAGGCGAGAAGTTTTGGAAGCTCGAGTAAATGCCTTATTAACTCCCTCTTCGGTAATGTTTTTCCGGGTCAGGAAAACCATATCACAAATAGAGCCGACCGGAGTAGGCGTTCGGACAGCCATGCCGTCAAACTTATTTTTTAACTCCGGAATAGTTTTAGTAGTAGCTATAGCCGCTCCGGTGGTAGTGGGAACTAAATTGACCCCGGCGGTCCTTCCTCTTCTTAAATCCTTATGAGGCCCGTCCACTATATTTTGTGTGGAGGTATAGGAATGAATGGTGGTCATAATTGCTTTTTGAATACCAAAATTTCTTTTGATTACATCTGTTGCCGGAGACAAGCAATTAGTGGTACAAGAAGCTAAAGAAAAGATGTGATCATTCTTTTTTAATTTATCTTCATTCACTCCCGGAACTACGGTTTTTACTTCCTCTTCCCCTTTAGCCGGAGCGGAAATTATCACCTTCCGGGCTCCGGCTTTCAAATGTTTCCCGGCCTCTTCCCGAGTCCGGAAAATTCCGGTACACTCAATAACCACATCTACCCCCAGCTCCTTCCAAGGCAGATCCGCCGGATTCTTTTCCGCTAAAATTTTAAATTTTTTACCATTCACATAAATGTGATGAGAAGATTTCTTTACTTTTTTGGGATAAACTCCGTAAACACTATCATACTTTAAAAGGTTAACTAAAGTGGCCAAATCAGTTAAATCATTAATAGCCACGATTTCAATATTTTTATTATTAAGTAAAGCTTTAAAAGTGGCTCGACCTATGCGGCCGAAACCGTTTATAGCTATTTTCATAAAAAAAATTTAAGAATTATTAATATTAAAATTATAACATAAAATTAAAATCAAACCAAATCTTTCTGGACAAAAATAAAAAAATATATTAATTTATTTAAAACTCCCTAAACAAATCAAGGAGGAAAAAATGCCAGAATTCTATTTAATTTCCAACACTAAAGAATTGGTTATTATGGCCAGTATCTGGGTTTTGCTTTTGACTCTAATGGATTATTTCAAAAATTTAATTTGTCCTTTTAAGCCCCCTTCGATAACAAAAAGCGCTTTGATCTCTTTTTCAACTGTTTTTCTTACCCTGGCCATAACCCCGCTGATATTAAACTTGTTCAGATTATTGGGAATTCCTTTGCTGTAAAATTCCAAAAACGTCCTAATAAAAATTGGGCGTTTTTTATTTATTGTTTTTGAATTAAAATTATACTATAATATTTATATAAAAATTAATAAAAAAGTTATGAAAAAAGCAAGTATATATTTTTTGTTTCTATTGTCTTTATTTTTGTTTCTGTCTCCGGGGGTTCGGGCCGGAGAGGTGGAAGAGAATTTTAATCCCAACTATATAATCAGTGATTCTGAAATGCTTAATTACAATTCTATGGATGTGGAAGATATTCAAAATTTTCTGGGAGAGCACGGAAGCTTTTTAGCTGATTACACTTGCACTAATTCTTACGGTACTCCGGATAAAACCGCGGCGGAGATCATTTATGACGCTACCAATCACAATTATAACTGCGAAGGAATAAATCTAAGCAATGATTCGGATGAACTGGAAAGGATGAATAAATGTAAAAACATTAAAACTATAAGCCCCAAAGTTATCCTGGTTCTGTTGCAGAAAGAAATGAGTTTAATTGAAGATCCCGACCCCTCTCAAAGTCAATTGGATTGGGCTACGGGTTACGGTTGCCCCGATGGTTCCAGTTGCAGCTCCAGATGGAAGGGCTTTGGAAAACAGATAAATAGTGCCGCTTTGCAATTTAAACATTATATGGATAACTTTTATGACTATGAAAACGGTGATGAAGATATTTATCAATATACTTACCAAAAAGGAAAAACTTATACTTTCAGCAATCCCTATGCCAGCCAAGAAGAAAAGAAAAAGGATATAAGCGTTACTCCTTACAATCAGGCCACCGCCGCTCTTTATAATTATACTCCCCATGTTTATAACGGTAATTATAATTTTTACAAACTCTGGAATAAATATTTTACCCAAAAATATCCGGATGGGTCTCTCCTGCAGGCCAAAGGTGAGCCCGGAGTTTGGTTAATTCAAAACGGCCGAAAAAGACCCTTTCATTCCCCGGGAGCCCTGAATTCGCGTTTTGATCCCAATAAAATAATTAAAGTAAACAAATCCGTATTAGCAAGTTATGAAAAAGGAAAACCAATAAAATTTCCCAATTATTCCATTCTTCGCTCTCCGGCCGGAGATTTGTACCTTTTAGTGGACAATGTCAGAAGAAAATTTGCCAACCACAACACTTTTAAAAAAATCGGATATAATCCGGAAGAAATAATTAGCGCCAGTTGGCAAGATATCAAATCTTATAAGATAGGAAAGCCTATTACGGCCAACTCCACCTATCCTACCGGCGCACTCTTGCAAAATCGTAAAACCGGAGGAGTTTACTGGATTTATGAAGGAACTAAAGCTCCTTTATTGGACAAGGTGTTCTTAGAGACAAAATTCAAAAATCAATCTATGATCCCGGTATCTTCGGAAAAATTAGCTGAATATAAAAAAATAGAGCCGGTTAAATTTGACAGCGGAGAACTCTTAACTTCTCCCAAGTCTCCGGCCGTATATTTAATTTCGGAAAACAAAAAACGCGCTTTTGCTTCCGGAAAAATTTTTTTGGAATTGGGATATAAATGGGAAAATATAATAAATGTTCCGCAAAGAATTATTGATCTCTACCCGAACGGAGAACCAATTAAGAATCAACTATAATATAATATGTCACTCATTTATTCGGCTATAATTCCTCACTCCCCTTTGCTAATTCCGGCTATCGGCAAAAATAACACCGATCTGCTAAAAAAAACAACGAGTTCTTTTGCTAAAATAGAAGAGGAATTACTGACTCAAGACATAGAAACCTTGGTCGTAATCTCTTCTCATAGCAATTTCAAGGAAAAAATTTTTGCTCTTAACTTCTCTCCGGAATTTGAAATAAATTTTGAAGAATTCGGAGATTTCGCCAGTAGAAAAAAAGTTTTTGGAGATATACTCTTAAGTCATAAAATTAAAAAATATCTACTTTCAAATTTTAAAGTTCGCTTAATCAACAAACCGGGGTTAAACCACGGGGTGGGAGTGCCTTTATATCTCTTAACAAAAAACCTAAAAAATTTAAAAATAATACCTGTTTATTGTTCTGAGGCGGATTTAGCTACTCATTTCGCAGTAGGAGAAAATATTCAAAAAACCTTAATTAAGAGTAATAAACGAATTGCGGTTTTGGCCTCCGGAGACCTTTCCCATACTCTAAGCCAGAACGCCCCCGGTGGGTATTCTCCCAAAGCGGCCAAATTTGACCAAAAAATAATAGATTATCTGCAGAACAAAAAAAATCAGAATTTAACAAAATTAAATCCTAATCTTATAGAGGAAGTGCAAACCGAGGGCGTAAAACCTTTTAGTTTGCTCTCGGGGATTATGAATAAAATCAATTATTCCCCCAAATTACTTGCTTACGAACACCCTTTTGGCGTAGGATATCTTACTATGTCTTTTTATTTTTAGATTCGTTATCTTCTTCGTTTTTTAATTTAGCCCCTTCTTCATTGATTATTTTAAAAAAATATCTCCACTTCTCCCCTTTTTCGCAAAGTTCTTTAGTGTCATTAAGACATCTTTCTATAAATTCCTGGGAGTTTAATTTGCAAACTTTAAAAACCGAGGATCTTTTAAAATTTGGTATATCAAGCTCTTCTATGATCCGCAAAGCTAAATCCTGCCATCTATAGGTAGGTGGTTTTTTCTCTTTTTTATCCTTAAAAATATCCCCCAATTGACTAAATCCATTGTCTTTTTTCATATTTTCTGTTATGATTTATAAATTAAAACTCGGATTAAATAATCGGAATGTTTTAAGTTTAAAATAAATAACAAATCAATTATGGCTAAAATATTGAATATTATTACCAATCCCGATCCTGTTTTGCGGAAAAAATCTCAGCCCCTAAATTTGGAAGAACCGCTGACCTCCGAACAAACAAATTTTTGCCAAGACCTGATTTTAACTATGAAAGAAAAGGACGGGGTGGGCCTGGCCGCACCTCAAGTGGGGAAAAATATCAGAATAATTGTGGTTACCTTAGATAATGAAATAATTTGTATGGTCAATCCCCAAATCACCAAAAAGTCTTGGGCCCGACATTGGGGAGAGGAGGGCTGTTTGTCCGTTCCCGATCAATTCGGAGAAGTGGAAAGGCACAAAAAAATAAACTGTATATATTTTACCCCTGAGGGCAAGAAAAAACAAATCAAGGTTCAGGATTTTCCCGCCCGCATAATCCAGCATGAAATAGACCATTTGGACGGAATTCTTTTTATAGATAAGGCGCGTAATCTAAAAAAATCTTCTTAAAAAAGTCTTTTTTTTCTTTTTCTCTTTTCTTCTTATCTTTTTTATTATCAAACTTATAAACAAAAAAGCTATTCCCAAAAATAAAAACAAAAAAGAAATCTCTTTATAATATTCACTTAGAAGTTCTTGGTTACTCCCGAAAAAATACCCCAAAAAGGCCAAAATTATCACCCAAATCGATGAGCCTAAAAAAGTAAATAAACAAAAACTTTTGAAATTCATGCGAGAGAACCCGGCCGGCAGAGAAATGAGTTGTCTGACTACCGGAATTAAACGTCCGATAAAAGTGGATATTTTGCCATACTTTAAAAAAAACTTTTCCGACTTTTCCAACTTTCTTTTATTTATTAATAGAGCTTTGGCCATTTTAGTCTCGACCCATCTGTATATTAAAGTTCTTCCCAAATAATAAGCTAAAAAATAGTTAAAAACAGCTCCGACCATACTTCCCAATATTCCCGCTACAACCACCCCCGAAATACTAAGATCACCCTGCTGGGCCATAAAAGCGGCCGGAGGAACTATAATCTCTGAAGGAAAAGGCACCAAAGAGCTTTCCAGGGCCATTAAAAGAAAAACAAAACCATAATTTAGAGTATTGATATAGGCAAAAACAAAAGAAATTAAAATTTCCATAAATATAAAATTATATATCTAACATTAAATCATAAAAATTAAAACTTGTCATGAGTAATTCTTATAAATATAATCTAATTTTTGCCGGCACCCCGGAATTCGCCCTTCCTTCTCTGAAGGGCTTGATTCGAGATGATTCTTTTAACATCTTGGCCGTAATAACTCAGCCGGATAGAAAGGCAGGGCGAGGACAAAAAATAACCGCTCCCCCGATTAAAAAATTGGCTCAAAAAAATAATATTCCGGTTCTGCAACCGGAAAAAATTGAGAAAATTGAAAAAGAAATTTCAGAGTTCAGAGCGGACGCTTTGGTCGTGGTCTCTTATGGACAAATTATTCCGGAAAGAATATTAAATTTACCCAAACACGGATCTTTTAATTTTCATGGCTCTTTACTTCCTCGCTACCGCGGAGCCGGAGTTATAGCCGCCCCCATACTAAACGAAGACGAATACACGGGTGTAACATTAATGAAAATGGACGCGGGACTTGACACCGGACCGATTATAAAACAAAATAAAATTAAGCTGGACAAGGAAGAAACTTTAAAAACCCTCCATGACAAACTTTCTCAAAAAGGAGCCGAAATCTTAGTTACGGCTCTAAAAGAATATTTGGAAGGTAAAATAAAACCGCAACCTCAAAAAGAAGAAGAAGCAAGTTACGCTCCCAAGCTAAACAAACAAGACGGTAAAATAGATTGGCAAGAGAACGCTAAAATTATAGAAAAAAAAGTTCGGGCCCTTAATCCGGTGCCCGGAACTCATACAAAATTAAACGGTAAAAATTTAAAAATAAAAGAAGTGGAGCACAGATTTTTACCTATTAATAAATTTCCGGTTGGGAAACTTTTTTTATTTAAAAACAAGTTAGCGGTCCAATGCGGTCAAAATGCTTTAATAATAAAAAAATTACAGTTAGAAGGAGGGAAAGAAATGTCTGCCCCGGATTTTCTAAAAGGTCACCCGGACGTTGAGGGGAAAATTTTAGCTTAAACTAAAAATATATCTAAAAAATAAAATAAGCAGGGGGTGTCCACTTATTTTAATTATTTTACATATTTTACTTATTTTTAATTAACATTCACAATTCAAAATTCCAAATACTAAATTCAATATTCGTAATTCATAATTCATAATTCCAATATTGGCCCATTCGTCTAGTGGTTAGGACGCCAGGTTCTCATCCTGGTAACAGGGGTTCGACTCCCCTATGGGCTACAAATAAAAAGATAAAAATATAAAAACTTTAGAGGGCAAAATCTTAGCGGTGAGATTTTTACCCAGCCCTTCCCCAAGAAGGGCTGGGCCCCTATGGGCTACAAAAAAAAGATGTCACGAAGTGGCATCTTTTTGTTTGTGTCCTACGGGGATGAGAATCCCTGATAGCCAAAGGTAGAAAGAAAAGTTAATTTAAATAATTTTGAAAAAAGTTTTAAAATCCATCTAAACGGTGAGATTTTATCTATTCCTAAAAATCTGCTTCTTGCTTTCTATTTCCTCTTTTTTGTCTATAATCAATCCGGCAACCAGACCCAAAACTCCTCCAATAAAAGGAAAAAGAATAAAAAAGGCAGAGGAAAAAATCCAAAAGGTAAAAACTCCTAAAATACTTCCCGCGAGTAAACCCAAAAAGGTAAAATAATCCATTTTGGTTCGGCTCTTTTGCTTTTGCGAATTATTTTGATCTTCTAAATTATTTTTCGGCATAAAATTAGTAATTAATTAATTTATCCAATATTTTGACTTCTTGGGTCAAGTCCTCGTCTTTTAAATTATTTTTTTCTGCTTCTAAATACTTTTTAAACTCTTGAAACAGGCCTTGATATTCTGCGGAGATTTGCAGGGGCATAGATTGTCTCTCCCACTCTCCCAGCTCAGGCGGAAAAGGCGGAGGAATAATTATTCCTCTTTCCTCTCCCACTTTAGGAGAAATCACAACATCTCCTCCCTCGCTTACCCTCTCATCTTTAATCCAATTCTTAAGCAAATCAGCATAACGGGCCAAGATTATTCCCTTTCTAATTCCGGAATTATCATAAAATTCTTCCTCTCCTTGCCAATTAACTTTAGTTTGACTCTGATATTTTTTCCCTGACCTATCTTCATAACTCACTTTTAAGGTTAATTCCGGATCGTCTGATAACTTCTTTAACTTCAAAAGCACTAAACCTCCTCGAGTTTCGTCTTCCTTGGTTTGGGAAGGAAATAAAGTATTAACTTTCATGATCTCGCCCGTAGCCTCATCCGCCTCCGGCGAGCCGTAAACTTTTAAAATATCATACCCTTGAGAATCTAAAGTTAAATTTAAATCAAAAACCAAGGGGGTGACCATATATTCAAATTGTTCATCCATTCTTTTCCTAAATTGCTCGGGGGAATGAACGGAATAATAATTGGCTCCGCGAATTTTGGTTATAGCCTCGGTTAGTTCAGTGTTAAAATCTACTCCAATCCCAATAAGGGTGGAATAAATTTTATCTTGGGAATTGTCTCTGGTTATGCCCAGCAGGCTTTCTTCTCCTACCTCACCCAAATTGGGCATGGCGTCGGTTAAAAATATAACTCTATTTTCATATTCTTCTTGATTTATATTTTTTTTATCCTCGTAAAGTTTGGAGGCTTCTTTCATTCCCGCAGACATATTGGTCCCGCCACGCGGTTTTAACTCGGAAATGTGGTCCTTTATGGCCTCCATATCCGTATTTTCAACTAAATTTAAAGGTTTAGCCAAATAAGATGAATTGTCAAATAAAACCATGCCAAAACGATCTTCATCTTTTAGGTGAGTTAAAAGAGAATTGATAGACTTAGCGGCTACTTCCATTTTGGATTTATCCATTTCTTCTTCTTCAATTTCCAACTCCTGTTTATTACCAAAACGATCATAATAATATTTATTAAAAGCCGAACCCATGGAACCGGAAATATCCAGAACCACTACCAAATTAAGCTTTTTGCGCTCAAAATCTTCCGCCTCCAATCCGGAATTAAGACCAACTGACAAATAGTAATCCTCTTCTTCTGAAAAAGGATCCGGAGAAACAGCGGTAGTATAGGAAGGGCAAAAAAGATCTTCACATTCCTCAGTTGCGCCTGTGTCAAAATAATAATCATAAAAAAGTCCTTCATAGGTAATATCAGTAGTTAAGGGAAGATAATCATTCTCAATATTGTCCCGGAAATTATTAACATCCTTAGCTCCCCCGGCTGATAAACCTATTTTAGAAGATTCGGCCACATTTTGGGTAGCCATAGGAGCGCCAAATTGAACTCCTTTATTACTTCTTGTGCTGTCAGCCATAAGAGATTCGGAATTATACCGCCAATCATCTCGCTGAATTTGATTATTAGTCAACCACTGATTATAAAAAGAAGTGTTGGCTAAATCGTGAAGCAGAAAAACCCCGACCATGGCTACCCCTATGACAATGGCAAAAAGCAAAGGAATAGAAAGATGGTTGGGTAAGTGAAAGTCTTTGGATTTTTTCCAAAATTTTTTCATAAATTTTTTTAAAATTATTTATTTTATTTTAACATATTTTTCTCCTTTATTCTAATAATCTTTCCTATTAAGCGGTTTTTTTGACTAAAAATAACTCCCGCCTCTTCTGCTTTAAAAGTTAGGTCAAAATAATACTGGCTCTTTCCTTTTATTGTATTTTTTTTACAATTTTCCACTACCACCTCCAATTCCTTATTTTTAAATTTATTTTTGTATTGCCCCTCCAGCTCCCGGCCCAATTTCCTCAATTTATCCGCTCGTTTGGCCTTTTCTAATTCCGATACTTGGGATTTTAATTTATAAGCCGGGGTTTCGGGGTGAGCTGAAAAAGGAAAAACATGAAGACGACTAAAACCTATCTTTTGAATAAGATCACAAGTCTGCCTAAAATCTTCTTTGCCTTCTCCCGGAAAACCCACAATAACATCAGTGCTTAGGGCAATCTTTGGAATTTCTTTTCTGATTTCCTTAACTTTTTCTTCAAAGTATTTAGTGTCATAGGGTCGATTCATGGCCTTAAGTATTTTATCTGAACCGGCTTGCAAAGGAATGTGAAGATGAGGACAAATTCGGGAATTGTTTTTCATTAATTCTATTAAATCGCTTCTCACCTCGGTTACCTCAATTGAACTTAACCTAATCCTTCCCAAGCCCTTGATTTTTAAAATTTCTGTTAACAAATCAACTAAATCATATTTTTCTTTTCTGTCCACGCCATACAAACCCAAATGAATGCCGGTAAGAACAATTTCACTAAAACCGACCCGGACAGCTTCTTGCGCCTCAGCCAAAATTTCTTTTCGGACACGGCTTTTTAACTTCCCGCGAGTATAAGGAATAATACAATAAGAGCAAAACTGCTCACAACCATCCTGAATTTTCAAAAAATAACGCGCCCTGTCTTCAGAAACAATTCCGGAAAAATCTTTGAAAATAACGGATTTATTAAACAAGGCCTGAATTTTTTGCCAAAGCTCAGCCTGTCTGCCCGTACCATGGACAATATCCGGGGAAAAATTATCAAATTCTCCTCTTCTAATTTCAGGCAAACAACCCATAACCACTAATTTAGCTTTAGGATTTTCTTTTTTTGCCTTCTTAACCATTCTTCTGTCTTTACGAATAGCACTCCCGGTAACAGCGCAAGTATTTACCACTGCCAAATCAGCGTTTTTTTCCACTTCCACAAAATCGGTTTGAAATAAAGCTTTTTGCAATGACCGGGAATCATACTGATTAACCTTACAGCCCAAGGTATAAATTTTAAATTTTATTTTTCCCATATTTTTATTTTAGCCACAATTTTGTTTTTAATCAAAAAACTCTCGGGAAAAACCCCAAGAGCTTAAATCAAAAATCTTAAATCCTAAATCACTAAATAAAAATGAGCCACCTGTCGGAGTCGCCCGGCATTCGCCGGGCGTTAAAATCGAAACCTTGACCTATTTATTCCGCTAATTTAAGAAATATAGTATACAAACAAATGAGCCACCTGTCGGAGTCGAACCGACGACCTACTGTTTACAAGACAGTCGCTCTGACCAGCTGAGCTAAGGTGGCATAAAAAATTTAAAAAGATTTATTTAATAAATCTACGCAAGACAGTCGCTCTAACCCGCCTCGCCGAGCAAAAGCTCGGCTTTGGCAAGGCGGATCAGCTGAGCTAAAGTAACGGTTTTCATTTCAAATTTAAGGACTTAAGGTTTATGATTTAAAATTATAAACCTTAAATCATTAATGTAAATTTTTATGACCGTAGAGCTTTGCTCGTTATAAAAATTTAATTGATACCTTAAATTTTGAAAAATATTAAAAAACTTTTCTAAAAAGTTTTTTAAAGCGGTGCGCCGTGGAGGATTCGAACCTCCGACCATCAGCTTAAAAGGCTGCTGCTCTACCGACTGAGCTAACGGCGCATAATCTAACTAAATAATAATTCCGCGTTTTCCGCGTTTGTTCAGCGAAATTCCGCGATTTTATAAATTATAAATTTATAAAATAAAAACTGCTCACGGAAAAGCAGAAATTATTTAAAATTATAATAACAAAAAGAATCTGTTTTGACAAGGCCTAATTTAAAAAATCCTTGAGCAAAATTGGCTCGTATCCCAAGTATTCTTGGGCAAATAATTTTTGCTTCTTGTTTTTTAAAGCTATTAACTCTTTTTCATGGAATTCTTCCGAAATATTGTGAAAATGAGCATGTATATTAATTTCATAATCTTTTTTAATATCAGCCGGCATATGGCTGAATAAAATCTCCTGGCCGAAATATTTATCCCTGAACTCTTGGCAGACAAAATCCCAGCCATGATTTAAATACCAATTATTGGATTTGCCGTCATGATTGCCTCGAACCAA
>CAZXUK010000008.1:0-41697 GCA_964644045.1 uncultured Gammaproteobacteria bacterium | reverse complement strand
TAATAAGCTGATTCGTGAATTTGTGATTAAATTCGTGAATTTGTAATATATGAGAGAATATCCTTTGGAAAAAGTTAGAAATATAGGGATTATGGCCCATATTGACGCCGGTAAAACCACTTTTACCGAACGCGTTTTGTTTTATACAGGTAAAAAACATAAGATCGGAGAAACTCATGACGGTGCCGCCGATATGGATTGGATGGAGCAGGAAAAAGAAAGAGGAGTAACCATTACTTCAGCCGCCACCACCAGCTTTTGGCAGGATCATAAAGTAAATATTATTGATACGCCGGGGCATGTGGATTTTACCGCCGAAGTGGAAAGATCTTTAAGGGTTTTGGACGGAGCTATCGCCGTTTTTGACGGAGCTGCCGGAGTTGAACCTCAGTCAGAAACCGTTTGGGGACAGGCGGACAAATATAGTGTTCCCAGATTATGTTTTGTTAATAAAATGGACAAAATGGGAGCGGATTTTTATATGAGTTTGCAGACCATTTGGGATAGATTAAGCCCCAATGCCGTAGCCATACAGCTTCCCATAGGAGCGGAAGATAGTTTTAGCGGGATTATTGATCTGATTGAACAAAAAGCTTATCAGTTTAAAGGAGAGTGGGGCCAGGAAAGAGTAGATATTGAGATCCCCGAAGATATGAAGGCCGAAGTGGAAAAACACAGAGGTATTATGATTGAAAAGATCGTGGAAAACGATGAAGAGTTAACGGATAAATACTTAGCAGGAGAGGAAATAACCGTGGAAGAGATAAAAAAAGTTTTGCGCAAAGGCGTGGTAAATAATGAAATTTATCCGGTATTGTGCGGGACCGCTTTGCAAAATCAAGGCGTTCAGCCCGCTTTGGATGCGGTGGTGGATTACCTTCCTTCTCCTTTGGATGTTTTGGATATGGAGGGCACGGATCCCAAAAACGAAGAAGAGGATATTAAAATAACCGTGGATGACGATGCTCCCTTTGCCGGTCTGGTGTTTAAAGTGGCCACTGATCCTTATGTGGGCAAATTATGTTTTGTTCGCGTCTATAGCGGTGTAATTCGATCCGGAACTTATATTTTGAATGCTTCTACCGGCAAAAAAGAAAGGATCGGCCGTTTGGTCAGGATGCATGCCAACCACAGGGAAGAAGTAAAAGAAGTTTATGCCGGCGACATCGTGGCTGTTGTGGGCTTAAAAGAGGTTACTACCGGACATACTTTATGTGATGAGTCCAGGCCGGTGCTTTTAGAAAATATTAGTTTTCCTGATCCGGTGATTAAGATCGCAATTGAGCCCAAAACCAAGGCCGACCAAGAAAAAATGAGTAATGCCCTGCAGAAATTATCCGAAGAAGACCCCACTTTTCAAGTGGAAAGTGATGAAGAGACAGGTCAAACTTTGATCTCCGGAATGGGAGAGCTTCATTTGGATATTATTGTGGATAGGATGAAAAGGGAATTTAAAGTAGAAGCCAATGTGGGAGAGCCGCAAGTTTCTTACAGGGAAACAATTAGGCAAACCGCTGAAGCGGAAGGAAAATACATTAAGCAATCCGGAGGTAGAGGGCAATACGGACATGTTTATTTGCGCGTGGAGCCCATGGAAGAAGGAGGCGGCTTTGAATTTGTTAATGAAATTAAAGGAGGAGTTATCCCCAATGAGTTTATTCCCGCCTTGGAAAAAGGTGTTAAGGAGGCCATAGAGCAAGGATATTTGGCCGGTTACCCCATAGTGGATATTAGAGCGGCCGCTTATGATGGGACCTATCATGAAGTGGACTCTTCGGAAGTGGCTTTTAAAATGGCCGCCATTTTTGCTTTTAAAGAGGCCTGTGAGAAAGCTAAACCGGTTTTATTGGAGCCGATCATGAAAGTGGAAGTGGTGGTGCCGGAAGAGTATATGGGCGCTGTTAACGGGGATATTAGTTCTCGCCGCGGTCAAGTGGAGGAAATGTCTGACAGGGGGAACAACAAAGTGATTGATGCTAAGGTTCCTTTGGCCGAGATGTTTGGTTATGCCACCGAATTGCGCTCCATGACCCAGGGAAGAGGGAGTTATACCATGGAATTTTTCCATTACGCCGAGGTTCCCGGCAATATTTTGGAAAAAATAAAGGAAAAAAACAAATAAATATATTGCGATTCATTAGTTGACTAAGAGGTGATAATCCTATAAAATTATAAATGTTTTTGTAAAATTAAAATTATTAATATGAGTCAGGAGTTAAAAAAAGTTATAAAAATGGTTAAAGAAACCGGGGACAGAATTGTGGTTTTTGACCCGGAAGAAAGCGGGGACAATTTTGTGGTGCTTCCCCTGGAAGAGTATGAAAAATTAGCCCCGTTTTCCCGCTCTAAAGAAGAAGATATTTCTCCGGACTTGAAAGTAAAAAATTTGACAGAAAACGAACTAATTGATAAAATAAATCGCGATATAGCGGCTTGGAAAAGCGAGAATGAGGATAAAAGACTGGATAGTTATAAAATTATTGAGAATTTTTTGCAATCCGAGTCATTAGATCGTTTTGGAGAAAAAAAGGAAGAAAAAGAAGAAAAAGAAGAAGAAACGGAAGAGGATGACAATTTTTATTACTATAATGATTCAGAAGCGGAAGAGTCGGGAAAAAGGAATTCTTGGGATATTCCGGTGGACATAAAAAGAGGAGCGGAAGAGGTAAAAGAGTAAAAAATAAAATTTATTAAAATTATAAATAATTAAAATTAAGCGGCTGGTTCCCACCTGGGAGTGGGTAATAACTTGTCTAAAACAGTTTTAGACAGGGCCGTGAGCAATTTACCATGGCAGAAAAATTTGAAAGAAGCAAATCCCACATTAATGTGGGAACAATTGGTCATGTTGACCATGGAAAAACCACTTTGACTGCGGCGATTTTAAAAGTTTTAGCTGCTAAGGGGTTAGCGGCTTCAGACAAAACCGTAGATCAAATTGATGCCGCTCCGGAAGAAAAGGATCGCGGTATCACTATTGCTACTGCCCACGTGGAGTATGAATCCGAAAATCGTCATTACGCCCACGTTGATTGTCCCGGGCATGCTGATTATGTTAAAAACATGGTTACCGGCGCCGCCCAAATGGACGGTTCTATTTTGGTGGTAGCCGCCAGTGACGGGCCTATGCCCCAAACTCGGGAACATTTATTATTAGCCCGCCAGGTCGGAGTTCCTTCCATTGTGGTGTTTTTGAATAAATGCGACATGGTGGAGGATAAAGAGTTGATCGACTTAGTGGAAGAAGAGATAAGAGATCTGCTCAAACAGTATGAGTTCCCCGGAGATGAAACTCCTATTATCAGGGGCTCGGCTTTAAAGGCCTTGGAAAATTCCGAAGGAGAGGACGCTCAACCGATAATGGATTTGATAAAGGCCCTGGATGAGAGTATTCCGGAACCGGAAAGAGATGTGGAAAAACCTTTTTTGATGCCGATCGAGGATATTTTTTCCATTGAAGGAAGAGGAACGGTGGTTACCGGCAGAATAGAAAGAGGAGTTATTAAAGTTAACGAGGAAGTGGAAATTGTCGGTTTTCAAGACACTCAAAAAACCGTGGTTACCGGCGTGGAAATGTTTAACAAATCCTTGGAAGAAGGAAGAGCCGGAGACAATGCCGGAATTCTTTTAAGAGGAACCAAAAAGGATGATGTGGAAAGAGGCCAAGTTTTATGTAAACCCGGCAGCATTACTCCTCATACCGAATTTGAAGCCGAAGTTTATGTTTTAAGCAAGGATGAAGGAGGTAGACACAAACCGTTTTTTAAGGGTTATAAACCGCAATTTTATATCCGAACTACGGACGTTACCGGGGAAATTGAATTACCGGAAGGCACGGAAATGGTAATGCCCGGAGACACTGTTAATTTGACCATTAAATTGATCGCTCCTGTCGCTCTGGAGGAAAAGCAAAAATTTGCTATCCGAGAAGGAGGCAAAACCGTGGGTGCCGGAGTAATTTCCAAGATTGTCAAATAAGTAGATATTTAGCCCCGCCCTTTCACAAGGGCGGGGCGGTAATATTTATTTATAGGTTTATTAAGTAATTTTAACTTCAAGTCCGTCTAAGGGTATTGGGCCGGCTTGAAAAAAATAAGATGACCGAAAGTAAAACCACCACCAAGGAAAAAAAAGATTCACAAGAAGAATACAAACAAAAGATCAGGATTAAGATCAAGGCCTTTGATCATAAGATTATTGATAAATCCACCCGGACTATTGTTGAAACTATTGAGAAAAACGGAGATAAATTTTTCGGCCCCATTCCTTTGCCGGTGGAGAAAAAGAAATATACCGTAAACAGATCAACTTTTGTTCATAAAAAAGCCAAAGATCAATACGAAATGAGAATTTTTAAAAGAGTTATTGACATAATTGATCCTTCTGCTAAGATGATTGAGGATTTAAGCAGCTTAAGTTTACCCTCGGGCGTTGATGTGGAAATTAAAATGCAGTAATTTGTTTTTTAATTTTTTGGGAAACTCCTAAAAACAGGAAAGTGCCGAAAAAATAGAAAACAAAAAAATAGGAGGTAAAAAAATAAAAAAACCGTAAACAATTTAAAATTAATTGAGTTGGGAGTGGAAATAATTTTTTATTTGCAGTCCCAACTTGGTTAAAACAAAAGTATAATTGTTACTGGTTTTTTATTAAAACCAGTTTTTGTTTTAAATTTTTATTTACAAGAAGATTTGGAATATGAAATTTATATTGGGAAAAAAAATGGGAATGACCCAAATTTGGAAAGACGAAGAAGTAATGGCGGTTACCAAAGTTAAGGCCGGACCTTGTACTGTTACTCAGCTTAAAACGCCGGAAAAAGATGATTATAGCGGAGTCCAATTGGGATTTGAAACCAAAAGGAGTAAATTGGTTAAAAAACCCCAGAAAGGTCATTTTAAGAAAATCGGTTCCAATTTTAGATATTTAAGAGAATTTCGCCTAAAAAGTCAGGAGGAAAAGTTGTCTCCGGGTGACATTATTAAGGTTGATGCTTTTGAAGTCGGAGATAAAGTGGATGTTACCGGTTTTTCCAAAGGAAGGGGTTTTCAAGGAGTGGTAAAAAGGCACAATTTTGCCGGAGCTATTAAGACTCACGGAACCAAAGATCAACACAGAATGCCCGGTTCGGCCGGAGCTATGGGAGTGGGGAGAATTTTTAAAGGTAAAAGATCTCCGGGCAGAATGGGCAATGACAGAATTACGATGAAAAACCTGGAAGTTGTGGAAATCGACCCCAAAGAAAATATTTTATTAATTAAAGGAGCAATTGCCGGCGCCAACGGGAATTTGGTTTATATAAAAGGAGAAGGAGAGTTAAAGGCGGAAAGCGCTTCCCCGGCCAAGCCCCGGGAAAATAAAGAAACCCCCCAAACAAAGGAAAAAACGCCGGAATCGACTGACTCCTCCGAGGAAAAGTCGGGTCAAGAAAAAAAATCGGAAAAACAGGAAAATAAATAAAGATATTTTAGTTTTATGCCCGTAAAAACAGGAGTATACAACCAAGAAGCTCAAAAAATCGAAGATATTAATTTATCTGATAAAGTTTTTAATATAGATTTAAATAATGATTTGATTTATCAGACCTTTGTGGTTCAAGACGGCAATAGAAGACAGATTTCGGCTCATGCCAAAAGCAGAAGCGAAGTCAGAGGAGGAGGGAGAAAACCTTGGAGACAGAAAGGAACCGGCCGGGCTCGGGCGGGAACAATTCGTTCTCCCTTATGGAAAGGAGGAGGTATTATTTTTGGACCCAATAAGGAAAGAAATTTTAAAAGAAAAATAAATAAAAAAATGAAGAAAAAAGCGCTCCGGATGGTTTTAACTGATAAGCTCAGAAGCGGGAAATTGGCTGTATTGGATAAATTGGAATTAAAAGAATCCAAAACCAGATTAATGGATCAAGTCTTGAATAATTTGGAGAAAAAGATTTTTAAAATTAAAGACAAAAAAAGAAGCGTTTTGTTAATACTTCCGCAAACAGAAGAAAAAATACTGCGATCCGGAAGAAATTTGCCGGGGGTCAGTATTATTAATGTTAATAACATTAATATAATGGATTTGTTAAAATATCGCGAAGTCGTTTTTATCAAGGACGCGATTTTAAAAACAGAGAAGGTATATAAATAAGTTAAATGATATAATAATATGGGTTTGTTTAAAAGAAAAAAGAAAACCGCCGAAGATTCGAAAAAAAAGGATTTAAAGGATAAGAAGGTTCCGTCGGAATCACAAGAGAGGCCTGAAGAAGAAAAGGAAAAAGAAAAAAAAGAGAAAGAGAAAAGCGGAAAAAGCATGAAAGATTTGTATAAATCCTCGACAGGAGAACGCAAGGAAAAGAAAGAAGAGAAAAAAAGTTCCGCCCCGGAGGATAAAAAGGATGAAAGAAAGGAAAAAGAGGAGGAAAAGGATTTTGTTTCCGGTTATTCTCGGGCCCATAAAATTTTAGTTAGGCCCTTGGTCACGGAGAAAATAAGTGATCTGGGAACGCAAAACAAATACGCTTTTGAGGTTTCCCTGGAAGCTAATAAAATTGAAGTTTCCAAGGCGATAAAAGGGGTTTATGGAGTGAAGCCGGAAAAAGTGAATATTATCAAAATGAAAGGAAAAAGGGTGAGAGTGGGTTTGGTTAGAGGCAAAAGAAAGGATTGGAAAAAAGCGGTAATAACCTTACCCAAAGGCAAAACCATTAATGTTTACGAAAGCATTTAAATTTTTTGGAAAAACCTGAATTTAGCTTTGAAATTCTATCCGTCGGTCGGCGGACTAAATTCTAAAATATATGGGAATTAAGAAAGTAAAACCAACTACAGCCGGAAGACGTCAAGCTTTGTTTGATGATTTTTCTGATATTACCAAAGGAAAACCGGAAAAGGATTTGCTTAAAAGCAAAAAGAGATCGGGAGGAAGGAATGCCCAGGGAAGGATTACGGTTCGCCATCGCGGAGGTGGGGCTAAGCGAAATACTCGTGTTATAGATTTTAAAAGAGATAAATTTGATGTTCCGGCCCGAGTGGCCGCCATAGAGTATGACCCGAACAGGGGAGGCAGGATCGCCCTGCTTCATTATAAAGATGGGGAAAAAAGATATATTATAGCCCCTTTGAAATTAAAGGCGGGCGAGGAAATAATGAGCTCTCAAAAACAGATTGAGATAAAGACAGGAAATACTCTCCCCCTTAAATATATTCCCGCCGGAATAGCGGTTTATAATGTGGAGTTAGAGCCGGGTAAAGGAGGTCAACTGGCCCGGGGAGCGGGGAATATGGTTTATGTTATGGGAATAGAGAAAAAATATGCCCAGATCAAACTTCCTTCCGGAGAGATCAGGTTGATTAAAAAAGATTGTTTGGCCACAGTAGGGCAAGTAAGCAATCCGGACAGAAGGCATGTTAAATTGGGTTCGGCGGGAAGAAAAAGATATTTGGGAGCTAGGCCCACAGTTAGGGGAACCGCCATGAATCCGGCAGACCACCCTCACGGCGGAGGAGAAGGAAATCAACCCATTGGTTTAAAATACCCCAAAACGCCTTGGGGTAAACCGGCCAGGGGAGTAAAGACCAGAAGGAAAAAATTTAGCGATAAATTAATTATCAAGAGAAGAAAAAATAAAAAGAAATAAGTAAATTATTAAAATATGGCTAGAAGTTTAAAAAAAGGTCCTTATATTAATCACAGATTATTAAAAAGAGTTAAAGAATTAAAACCGGGAGACAAGACCGTTTTAAAAACTTGGGACAGGGCTTGCGCTATTACTCCGGAAATGGTAGGTTTTACCATTGCTGTTCATAACGGCAAAAAACATGTGCCCATTTTAATCACGGAAAATATGGTGGGGCATAAATTGGGAGAATTCGCTCCTACCAGGAAATTTATCAGCCATGGGGGAAAATTGGCTCAGCAAAAGAGTAAGGTTAAAAAATAAGTTTAAAAGATTAAAAAAGTATGGAAGTTAAAGCTAAAGCAAAAAATATAAGAGTTTCTCCCAAAAAAGCGCGATTGGTGGTGGATTTAATTCGGGGAATGAAAGCGGGAGAAGCCCTGGATCAGCTTAATTTTATAAACAAAAAAGCCGTTTTACCGCTTAGCAAGTTAATTAATTCCGGGATAGCCAATGCTTTGAATAATTATGATTTGTCTCGGGATAATTTATATATTAAAGAGATCAAAGTGGACGAGGGCAGGACCCTTCATCGTTATAGGCCCAGGGCTTATGGCCGGGCCACCCCCATCAGAAAGAGATTTAGTCATATCAATTTGGTCCTGGGAGAAATTAAAGATTCCGGAGTGGTGGAGCCCAAGAAGCAAGAGGTAGAGGCCCCTTTGAATTTATCCGAGATGGCTCAAAAACAGGAACAAGAGCAAAAATCCGAGGATAAGAAGAAATCGGAAAGTAAGAAGAAAAAAGAGGAAAATAAACAAGAATCCGCCTCAGAAAAAAAAGAAAAAGAAAAAGATAAAAAAGAAGAAATATCAGCTTCTCAAGCAACTTCAAAGACAAAGAAGAAAGAGAAAAATAAATAAAAAGTAAAAAATAAAAATACATGGGTAAAAAGATAAATCCAAAAATTTTAAGAACCGGAGTGATCAAGGGCTGGCCTTCGGTTTGGTTTAGCGAAGGCAAGGATTATATCGCTAATTTTAAACAGGATATAGAGATCAGGAAGTATTTATTAAAGACCTTTAGAGAGGCGGGGATAGATAAAGTGGAAATAGAAAGAGATTCCAAAAAAATAAATATTAATATTCACACCGGAAAACCGGGCCTTATTATCGGTCGCGGAGGAGCCGGAATTGAAGATTTGAAAAAGAGAATTCATAGAAAGTTTTTGAAGAATTTTCGCCCCGGAGAGATTGAACTTAACATCAAAGAGGTTGATAAACCCAATCTAAGCGCCCAAGTGGTTTTGCAATCAATGATCATTGATATTGAAAAGAGGGTTCCTTTTAAAAAAGTTATGAAACAGGCAATAAGTCGAGTGGAGAAAGCCGGGGCTTCAGGTGTAAAAGTGGAAGTGGGAGGAAGACTGAACGGAGCGGAAATCGCCCGCACGGAAAAATTGGTTAGCGGAAAGTTGCCTCTTCACACCTTGAGAGCGGATATTGATTACGCCCGGGGTTGGGCCCATACCACTTACGGAAGCATCGGGATTAAAGTTTGGATATATCGAGGAGAAATTTTTGCGGAAGATCAGGGCCGGACCGGAGAAGTAATTAAAAAAAATATTTAGAAATTTATTTGAAATATGTTATTACCTAAAAAAACAAAATACAGAAAGTTGCATAAATTCAAGAATTTGGGGAAAGCCACAACCAAAACGGGCGTGGATTTCGGGAGTTTTGGCTTGAAAAGCTTGGAGTCTTCCTGGATTACGGCCAGACAGATAGAAGCGGCCCGTAAAGTTATGACCAGGTTTACTCGCAAGGGGGGAAAGATTTGGATCAGAATTTTTCCGGACAAGCCGGTAACCAAAAAAGGGGGAGAAATCCCCATGGGAAAAGGAAAGGGCCCGGTTGATCATTATATTGCGCCGGTAAGAGCGGGTACTGTGATGTTTGAGATGGACGGAATCAGCGAGGAAATGGCCAAAAAGGCCATAAATTTGGCAGCTTATAAGTTGCCGGTAAAATCTAAATTTATCACCAAAGAATAAAAAATATTTATGGAATTTAAAGATTTAGAAAAAAAAGAAGAAAAAGATTTGCGAGAAATTTTAACTCAACATAGAGAAAAGTTGAGAGAATTAAGATTCAAGGTCAGTCACGGGCAGCTGAAAAATATTCGGGAGATCAGAAAGAACAAAAAGAAGATCGCCCAGATTTTAACTTTATTGAATCAAAAGAAAAAATAAATTATTTATATATGACTAAAGAAAAAAACAATCAGGAAAAAACCCCCATCAAGAGAAAATTTCAAGGAATGGTGGTTAGTGATAAAATGGAGAAAACTTTGGTGGTGAGAGTGGACAGAGTAAAAAAACACCCTAAATATAAAAAAAGATATACGGTCAGTAAAAAGTATAAAGTCCATGATGAAAAAAGACGGTTTAAACAAGGTGATAAGGTGGTTTTTACGGAATGTCGCCCCTTGAGCAGGGATAAAAAATGGAGAGTATTATATAATTAATTTTTATTGAGTTTTTAATATTTTATAGCAAATATATATGATTCAAGTGGAAACCAAAATAAAAGTGGCCGATAATTCCGGTGCTCGCAAGGTCCAATGCATCAAGGTTTTGGGCGGTTATAAAAGAAGATACGCCGCCGCGGGAGATATTATTACGGTTACTGTTAAAGAAGCCACTCCTCATTCCAGTATTAAAAAAGGAGATATTTTAAAAGCGGTGATTGTTCGGACCAAGAAAGAGATCAAAAGAAAAGACGGAACTTGTCTGCGTTTTAGCGAGAACGCCTGTGTTATGCTGGATAAGGAAAAAAAAGAATTCAGAGGTACCAGGGTCTTCGGTCCCATTGCCAGAGAAGTGAGGCGTAAGGGCTTTTTAAAGATTGCTTCTTTGGCGCCAGAGGTATTATAAATTAATTGGAAATATGAAGATAAAAAAAGGAGACAAGGTAAAAATAATTGCCGGAAAAGACAAGGGAAAAAAAGGAAAAGTTTTGCAGGTTTTTCCTAAAGAAAGAAGAGCCAGTGTAGAGGGCTTGAATTTGTTAATTAAACATATCAGACCCAGACAACAGGGAGAGAAGGGGCAAAGAATTGAATTTCCCGCCCCCCTGGATTTATCTAATTTGAAATTAATTTGTCCGCATTGCTCCAAAGAAACAAAAGTGGATTATAAAATTTTAACTCCGGAAGACAAAAAGAAAAAGAAAAAAGTGAGAGTTTGCAAAAAATGCGGAGAAGTAATGGATAAATAATTTAGAAAAAAACCGAATATTTATGAGTTTAAGAGAATTTTACAAACAAGAAGTTGTTCCTCAACTAAAAGACAAGTTTGGTTATAAAAATGACTTGGAAGTTCCGCATATAAGTAAAGTGATTATCAATGTTGGTTTCGGACAAAGAAGTAAAGATAAGGAGTTTGTGGATAACTTGGAGGAGAGCTTGAAGCAGATTACCGGCCAAAAACCGGTTTTCACTAAAGCCAAAAAATCGGTTTCTTCTTTTAAAATAAGAGAAGGGATGATTATTGGAGCCAAAGTAACCTTGCGCGGAAAAAGAATGTATGATTTTTTGGAAAAACTAATTAAAGTATCTTTGCCCCGAACCAGGGATTTTAGAGGAATATCCTCCAAAGCGGTGGACAGCAGCGGAAATTTAACGATCGGTCTTAAGGATAATTTGGCTTTTCCGGAAATTGAAGCCCAAGACCTTGACAAGCTTCACGGTTTAGAGGTAAGTGTTCATACTGCCACCTTTAACCGAGAAGAAGGATGGGAATTATTTAAATTATTAGGATTTCCTTTTGAGGAAACTAAGTAAAATAAGTAAAATAAGTATTAAATTATATGGCCAGAAAAGCAATGATCGCCAAATCTAAAAAGAAACCCAAATATTCCACCAGAACGGTGAGACGTTGTTGGCGTTGCGGAAGAAACAGGGGATATATGAGGGATTTTGATTTATGTCGAATTTGTTTTCGGGAACTGGCTGACAACGGAGATTTACCCGGCATAAAAAAAAGTAGTTGGTAATTTTTATTTTTTATTAATTTTATAAATAATTTTTATATTTATGATAGATCCAATCGCAGATATGCTTACCAGAATCAGAAACGGAGCCGCCGTGGGCAAAAGAGAGGTTGTTTTGCCTATGAGTAAAATTAAATATGAAATAGCCAAAATTTTAGAAGCGGAAAAATGGATTAAGGCCGTGGAGGTAATTAACCCTGAAGACAGTTCCTTATTGGATAAGCAAGGTAAAAAAGAAAAGGGAAAGAGAGGAAATAATTTCAAAAAACTAAGAATCGTTTTGAAATATAAAAAAAGCGGAAAACCCGCCATTTCCCATTTAAAAAGAATCAGCAAACCCGGATTAAGATGGTATGTGGGCAAGAATGAATTACCGGTGGTTTTAAATGATTTTGGGATAGCTATTATTTCCACTCCCCGGGGGTTGATGACGAATAAAGTTGCTCGGGAGAAAGGAGTGGGAGGAGAGGTTTTGTGCGAGTTATATTAATAGAGTATTAAATAAATATATATGTCCAGAATAGGAAAATTACCCATTGAATTTTCAGCCGAAACTCAAGTTAAGATTGAGGACGGTTTTATTAAAGTTAAGGGGCCCAAAGCCGAATTAAGCAGAGAAATTAGCGATTTGGTAAAAGTGGAAGTAAAAGACAATCAAATTATAGTTAGTATAGACGATTTGAAAGATAAAAAGAAAAAGGCCTTTTGGGGACTCTACAGAACTTTGATTGCCAATATGGTTAAAGGAGTGGAAGAGGGTTTTGAGAAAAAGTTGGAAATAAACGGAGTGGGTTATTCCGCATCGATTAGCGGAAATAAATTAATTTTAAAAGTGGGATATTCCCATCCGGTGGAATATAATTTACCCGAGGGTATTACCGCTCAAGTGGAAGGCAATCTTATTACTATCAGCGGATATGATAAGCAGTTAGTGGGAGAGGTGGCCGCCCGGATCAGGAAAGTAAGAAAGCCGGAGCCTTATAAAGGCAAAGGAATTAAATATGAAGGCGAAACCATTAGAAGAAAAGAAGGTAAAGCCGCCGCTAAAAGCGAATAAATTTTTAATATATGGATAAGCAAAAAGAAAAAAATTTACAAAGACAAAGAAGACATCAAAGAGTAAGGGCTAAAATTAAAGGCACTTCTGATCGGCCCCGTTTGAGTGTTTTTCGTTCCCGCAGAATCGTTTATATTCAGTTAATAGATGATTCGGCCGGCAAAACTTTGGCCAGCGTTAATGAAAAAGAGTTAAAGAAAGGAAAGAATAAAAACAAGACAGACATTTCTTTTGAGGCGGGCAAGGTCATTGCTGAAAAAGCCCGGAAGATCAAAATAGAAACAGCGGTTTTTGACAAAGGAGGATATAAATATCACGGACGGGTTAAGGCCGTGGCCGAGGGAGCCAGGGAAAACGGACTTAAATTTTAATTTAAAAAATTAAATAAATATGACAACCAAAGAAGAACAAAAAAAGTCAGATAATTCCGGGGAAAGGAAAGATACTTTAACTAAGTCAAACACTTCTTCTCAGAAGAAATTTGTCTCCTCAAAAAACGGCTTTAAGGGGAAAAAGGAAAAAGAAGAAAAAAAGGATGAGTTTGAACAGAGAATTTTAGACATAGCTCGGGTGACCCGGGTGATGTCCGGAGGAAAAAGAATGAGTTTTCGAGCAACTGTGGCAATAGGAGATAAAAACGGCCGGATCGGCATAGGAGTAAATAAGGGCGCGGATGTATCTATAGCGGTAACCAAAGCCGTGAATAATGCCAAAAAAGATTTGGTTAATGTCCCCATAACTAATGATACGATTCCTCATGAGATAAAGAAGAAAGTGGGCGCGGCTGAAATTTTCTTTAAACCCGCACCTGCGGGAAGCGGTGTGATTGCCGGCGGGATAGTGCGGATTATTTTAGATTTGGCCGGTATTAAAAATATTAGCGGTAAAATTTTGGGAACCAACAACAGAATGAATAATGCCCGTTGCACCTTAGAGGCGCTAAGAAGTTTGAGAAAAATAAAAAAAGAAGAAAACGGAGACCAAGAAGGGAAAAACCGAAAGAAAAGCGATTTTTCCAAAACAAAAGAAAAAAAGAACGAATAATTTTATAAATATGACTTTATCATTGAATTCTTTAAGGCCGGAAAAGCAAAAAAACAAAAAATCCCGACGGGTGGGCCGGGGAGATGCTTCCGGTCGCGGAACTTACAGCGGTCGAGGACTAAAAGGACAAAAGGCCCGTTCCGGTTCCACCGGTTTGGTTTTGATCGGAATTAAAGATAAAATCCAGCAAGTTCCCAAAAAAAGAGGTTTTAAATCTTTAAAGGACAAGGAACAAATAATAAAAACCGATGCCTTGAACAAAAATTTTAAGGAAGGCGATTTGGTAACTCCCGAAAAATTGCGGAATTTGGGTTTAATTGCTAAAATTAATTTACCGGTCAAGATTTTAGCCGGTAGGCAGGATCTTAAGGTTAAAAAATTAATTTTAAAGGATATTAAGGCCAGCAAAAAAATTTTGGAACAATTGGAAAACCTCGGAGGGAGAATTAAAAATTAGTTTTTAAATAAAATATGTTTGAAAAATTGGCCCAAATTTGGAAAGCTAAAGACTTAAGAAACAAGATCATTTTTGTTTTGTTAATGCTGGTGGTCTTCAGGGTGGGGGCCAATATTCCCATGCCCGGCGTTAATCCCGAAGCTTTAAAGGAGCTTTTTGCCTCCAATCAAATTTTGGGGATGATGAATCTTTTTTCCGGAGGAGGAATGCAGAATTTTTCCGTAGTTATGATGGGTGTGGCTCCTTACATTACCTCGGCAATTATTTTTGAATTGCTTCCCATGGTTATTCCTCAGCTGGAGGAGATGAAAAAGGAAGAGCAGGGCAGGCAAAAGATTACTATGTGGACCAGATGGTTGACGGTTCCTTTGGCCGCTATGCAGGCCTTTGGAATGATCACCTTATTGAGAAATCAAGCTCCGGCTGTTTTGGGCGAGGTATCCGCTTTTGATCTTTTCAGTATGATTTTGGTTATAACGGCCGGTACTATTTTTTTAATGTGGATCGGAGAATTGATAACGGAGAAGAATATTGGAAACGGAATATCTTTACTGATTTTCGCGGGTATTGTTAGCCGTTTGCCTCAAGCGGTACAACAAACCATAGTAAGTTACGACCCCTCTCAATTTTTTACCTTGATCAGCTTCGCTGTTATCGCTTTGCTTACCATAGTAGGTGTGGTTATTATCAATGAGGGGCAAAGGAAAATTCCGGTTCATCATGCCAGGCAAGTTCGATCCGGTTCAAACTTAGGAGGAGGAGGAGCTTTCCTGCCCCTAAGAGTTAATATGGCCGGAGTTATTCCCATTATTTTTGCTATAGCCGTAGTAACTTTTCCGGGAATGATAGCCCAGTTTTTGGTTCAAGCGGATTCGGCTTGGCTGGTAAGCGCGGGCAATTGGATCAAGGAGATATTTCAGAATCAACTGGTTTACGGCGTCCTTTATTTCTTGTTAGTGTTTGCTTTCACTTATTTTTATACCGAGGTTACTTTTGATTCGCAAAAAATAGCGGAAAATCTGCAAAAGCAAGGCGCCTTTATTCCCGGGATCAGGCCGGGAAAAAATACCGTGGAGTATATTTCCTATGTCACGCATAGAATTACTTTTTTCGGAGCTTTATTTTTGGGTCTTATAGCTATTTTGCCCTTGATTATGAGATATTTTACCGATATGCAGTCTTTGGCCATCGGAGGGGCCAGTTTATTGATTGTGGTGACGGTAACCGTGGAAACCGTCAAACAAATAGAATCCCAATTAACTATGCGGGAATACGAGGGATTGGATTAAAAATATATTAAAATACAGAATTTATATACAAAAAACACCCCGAGCGGTGTTTTTTAAGTTTTCGGTTTGTGTTATAATAAAAAAAGAATATTATTAATTTGATTTATATGTCTGAGAAATTTTCTCGAATTAATTTGGGAAAAAGTCTACGGGGCAAGCAATTAAGCGGTGGCGTGAGAAAAAAAATGAAAGAAAGTTTGAGTTTAGATAATTTGGGCTCAGGCGATGCCAAAAAAAAGCTTTCCCAAAAATTAGCCAACAAAAGTAAAGCGCAACGAAAACAGGTTTATAAGGATCTGGGTTTTAATGATCGAGAGAGAAAGAATTTAGAGGAAACTATTACTTCCGGAGAGACTAACGAAGGAGGAGGGAAAGGATTGACCGAAAAGCAGAAGAGAAGAAATATTTTTGAGTCTCGACGTTCAGCTGAGCGCCAAGGAACAAAGAAGGAAGAAAAATTTGCGGGGTCTGTCGGAGGAAAATCCGGTACTCGTTACAAGGAGAGCAGCGCCCAGTTTTCCGAGGGGGAAGTGGGTGTCAGTTCCCTGGTGGGCACTCGAAGAAATCCCAAATCCAAAGGAGGTTTTGCGCGCCAGCATTCTTCCGGATCTAAAAACTCTGAATCCGGCGCCGGTTTTGCCCAAAGCGGTGGCTGGAAGAAAAAAGGGGGAGAGGTTGCCGACTCTTCTTCTTCTCGGTTTAAATCTTCCGGCAAAAAGCCCCTGGGATTTTAATTTAAATGTTATTATGACAATTTGGTCCGTTTTGTTTTTGGTAATAGGCTTTGCGATTTTAATAAAGGGAGCCGATCTTTTAGTTGAGGGCTCTTCTTCTATTGCCCAAAAACTTCAGATTTCCAATTTGGTAATAGGTTTAACCATAGTGGCCTTTGGGACATCGGCCCCGGAGCTTTTGATTAGCGGAATCGCTTCTTTTCAAAAAAGTGCCGGGATAGCTTTAGGAAATATTATCGGTTCCAATTTTTCCAATACCCTTCTTATTTTGGGCAGTATAGCCCTGGTTTCTCCGGTGGTGGTTAAACAAAGCACGGTTAATAAAGAGATTCCTTTCTCCTTGTTGGTGATTTTGGCCGTGACTTTTTTGATAAACGATTTTTTATTAGGAGGTCATAGCCAAAGTATGCTTACTCGGGGGGACGGCTTGACTTTGCTTTTGTTTTTCGTGATTTTTATTTATTATACTTTCGGTTTAAGCAAAAACAAAAGAGGCATATTAGATGAGTTGGGAAAGAACGAATTTGAGGAAATACATAAGCGTAAAATTTGGAAATCGGTATTAATGATCTTAATAGGAGCGGCAGGGCTTTTTCTGGGCGGAAAATTAATAGTTGACAGCGCTATTGATTTGGCCGAGATTTGGAGCTTGAGTCAATCTTTAGTCGGTTTGACCATAGTAGCCGTGGGCACTTCCTTGCCGGAATTATCCGCTTCTGTATTGGCGGCCAAAAGAGGAAAAGCCAATATGGCGGTAGGGGGCGTGGTAGGATCAAATATTTTTAATTTTCTCTGGGTTTTGGGCTTGAGTTCCGTAATAAGTCCCATAATTTTTGATTCGGTTTTAAATATTGATATTTTGATGTTGTTTACGGCTACCATAATTGTGCTTTTTTTGATTTATTTCGGTAAAAAAAATATTTTAACCCGAAAAGAAGGTTTGATTTTGGTAACACTTTATGTATTTTATATTTTTTATTTGGCTCTTAGGGGATAAGTTCAAAAAAAAATTAATATTCGCAAAACAATATGATCAGTATAAAAAATGAAGAAGAGATCGAGAAAATGAGAAAAGCGGGGAAGTTGGCCGCCCGAACCCTGGACTTTATTTCTCCTTGTATCAAAGAAGGCGTTTCTACGGAAAAAATAGACCAACTTTGTTATGATTTTATTATAAAAAACGATGCTTATCCCGCTCCCCTTAATTACCACGGTTTTCCCAAAAGTGTTTGCACTTCTTTAAATAATGTGGTTTGCCACGGCATTCCCTCAAAAGAAGATGTTTTAAAAGACGGGGATATTTTGAATGTGGATGTTACGGTTAAATTGAACGGTTATCACGGAGATACCTCTCGGACTTTTTTGATCGGAGAACCCTCTTCCGAGGCCAAGGATTTGGTAAAAAGAACAAAGGAAGCGATGTACAGGGGCATAGAAGTTGTCAGGCCGGGGGCTTTTTTGTATGAAGTCGGTCGGGCCATAGAAAAATATGTTTTTTCTTTTGGTTACGGCATAGTAAAAGATTACGGGGGGCACGGCATTGGACAAGGGTTTCACGAAGAGCCCAGTGTTTTTCATTTTTATACTTTAGATAACAAAATTGAGTTAAAATCGGGGATGACTTTTACCATAGAGCCCATGATAAATGCGGGCGGATCCCATAAAGTAATTACCAGCCCCCAAGACGGCTGGACTGTTTATACCCAAGACGGATCTTTGAGCGCTCAGTTTGAGCATACGGTTTTGGTTACGGATTCGGGCCGGGAAATTTTAACCAAAAGTTTAAAATATGAATAAAGAAAAAAAATATTTGGGTGTGGATTGGGGAACCCGACGAATTGGCTTGTCTTTGGCCCAGGAAAGCGCCAAAGTGGCTACTCCCTGGAAAACAGTAAACTCTAAAGAGGAATTATTTAATATAATTAAACAGGAGGAAATAGATGTTCTGGTGTTGGGGGTTCCTTATAAAATGTTTGGGAGAGAAGCGGAGGTCCAAAGAGAATTTCAAGATTTTTTCCAAGAACTAAAGAATAATACCGACATTGAAATAAAAACCGTGGATGAGCGTTTGTCCAGCAAGAATGCTGATTCTCTGGAAGGAAATAAAAAGAACAAGGCCTCTCGCGACGCTTCCTCGGCCATGTTGATATTGCAACAATATTTGGATTCTATTTAATTTTTTATGGAGTCAACTTATAATACTCAAGCCATAATTTTAAAAAAAACACCCAAAGGAGAGAATGATTTGGAGATAGATTTATATAGTCCGGATTACGGGCGAATGTTTTTAGGAGCTCGGGGGGCCCTGAGAAAAGGAGCTAAATTAGCCGGACATTTAGAGCCCATAACTTTGGGAGATTTTATGATTATCAGAGGAAAGGGATCTGATTATATCGGTAGCGCCCTGGGCGAAAATTTTTATTTAAACATTAAAGAAGACTTGGAAAAAATTAAATATGCCAGCTTGGCTTTAAGGTCCTTGGATAGATACACTCGCTTAAAAGATCCCCTGCCCCTGTCTTTTTTTGATGATTTCAGGCGATATCTGGATATTTTAAACAAGGAAAAAGGTGAAGGAAAGTATGATTTGTTTTATATTTCCTTTTTATTAAAATTTGCCTCCGCATTGGGATTTTCCCCTGATTTTTATAAATGTGTAAACTGTTCAAAAAATTTACGGGGCAGAGAAAAGGGAGAAAAAATCGTATTTGATATTGCCGGCGGAGGAGTGTTATGCCCGGATTGCTCTTCAGGGAAAACAAATGAAAAAAATCGTTTGCTTTTTTCTGTTTCCGGCTTAAAATTATCCAGATTTTTAGCCGGAGAGGATTTTTACCGCATAAAAAGATTAAAGGTTTCTTCCTCGGTCTTCAAGGAAGCTTTTAATTTGGTTAATTATTTTTATAAGTATCATTTGTGAATTTTCTTGACTAAAACGGGATACATACTGTAATATTAAATTAAAGAGCCGTTTGACCCTGACTAACATCAGGGAAGGCGCGGGAAGAAATTCGTCCAAGGCGAAGAGTAGAACCCGACGGGCAAGCCCGTAATAGCTTTTAGAGAGGTAATGAACATACCAATGAACATACCATGGTATGTTCATTATAAACAGGGTGGCACCGCGGACTAAAAAGGTTCGTCCCTGAATGCCATTTTTGGTATTTAGAGGCGGACTTTTTTATTAATTATAAATCGGCTACAAGTTTATGAATCCCCCGCTTTTTTAAAAAAGGGGATTAAGAGGAATTTGTATTAGTAATGAACCGGCAATCAGTAAACAAAAAATTTTTAAATTATTTATAATTCCTAAATTATGCTTAGAACTAAAAATTGCGGAGAATTAAACAAAAAGAATATTGGCCAAGAAGTTGAACTTTGCGGATGGGTTCATCGGCGCCGGGACCATGGAGGAGTAATTTTTATTGACCTGAGGGATCGTTATGGACTTACCCAGATAAAGTTTAATCCCGGGATTAATAAAGATGTTTGGGAAAAAGGAGATGCTTTGCGCAGCGAGTGGGTAATAAAAGTTAAAGGACAAGTGGTTGCCCGTCCTTCCGGCATGGTAAATCAAAAGATAAAAACCGGGGAGATCGAGGTGGAGGTGGCGGATTTGGAAATTTTTAGCCAAGCCCAAACCCCTCCCTTTGAGATTGATGAGGAAAAAAGAACGGAAGTCAAGGAAGAGGTTAAAATGAAATACAGATATTTGGATCTAAGAAAGCCGGAAGTCGCGGAAATTATAAAAAAAAGACACGAATTTATTAAGTTTATCAGGGATTATTTGTCCGGGTTAAATTTTTTGGAAATAGAAACCCCGATTTTAAGCAAAAGCACTCCCGAGGGGGCGCGGGATTTTTTGGTTCCTTCCCGGCTTCATCCCGGGAATTTTTATGCTTTGCCTCAGTCGCCCCAGCAGTATAAACAGCTTTTAATGCTTTCCGGCCTGGACAGGTATTTTCAGATCGCCAAATGTTTCCGAGACGAGGATACGCGAGGAGACAGGCAGGCGGAATTTACTCAATTGGATCTGGAAATGTCTTTTGCGGAACAGGAAGATATTATTAATTTGACCGAAGATTTGTTTGTTAAGGCCATTAAGGAAATTTTCCCGGAGAAAAAAATTATGTTTGAGTCCCCGCCCCGTCTGGATTATCAAGAAGCAATGTTAAAATACGGAACCGATAGGCCGGATCTGCGTTTTGGTTTGGAGATCAAAGATTTAACAGATATGGTCAAGGGTTGCGGATTCAAAGTTTTTGCCGAGGCGGCGGATAAAGGAGGGGTGGTGCGAGCAATTTGCGCCTCGGGAGCGGCTAAATTCAGCCGAGCCAAAATAGACGAATTAACCGATTTTGTGGCGCAATTCGGAGCCAAAGGCCTTGCTTATATCATTGTTAAAGAAAAAGGGGAGCACCAGTCCCCGATAGTGAAATTTTTGGGAGAGGAGTTGACAGACCAAATTGTAAAAAGAATGGAGGCGCAACCCGGCGATATTATCTTTTTCGGAGCGGATAAAGAAAAAATCGTTCGGGAAAGCCTGGGAGAACTTAGAAATGAGTTGGCTCGAAAACTGGATTTAATAGATGACGATGTTTTGGCTTTTGCTTTTATTGTTGATTTTCCTTTATTTGAAGAGGAGAAAGTAGAGGGGTATTTTGTGCCCGAACACCATATGTTTACCAGGCCCAAAGACGAAGATTTGGAATTATTGGACAGAGATCCGGCTCGCGTTAAATCTCATCAATATGATTTGGTTTGCAACGGTTGCGAAGTGGGAGGGGGAAGCATCAGGATTCATAACCGAAAAATTCAAGAAAAAATTTTTAAACTTATCGGCTTTAAAAAAGAAGACAAAGAAAGGTTTGATCATTTTTTGCGGGCTTTTGAGTACGGAGTACCCCCTCACGGAGGAATAGCTCCCGGAATAGATCGGCTTTTAATGGTTATTTTGGGAAAAAAGAGTATTAGAGAGGTTATGGTTTTTCCCAAGACCGGAGACGGCCGGGATTTAATGATGGAAACTCCGAGCTCAGTGGAGGAAAAACAACTTAAGGATCTGGGCATTAAATTAAAATAACCCTCCGTTTTTAATATTCGGTTTTAAGGATAAGGGTTGGGTATTGATGATTACTATTTTGCCGGCAGTGTTTTTTGCGTTATAATTAAAATAAGAGATTATAATTAATTTTTAAACTAAAAATTTAAAATGATCATATGCCCAAAACCAAAAAAAACAAACAAAAAAGACCCCCGGCCAAAGTTATTAATTATTTGGAGAAGATGGGGGTTAGCCACGATATTTTGGAGCACAAGACTGTTTATACCGCCATTGATGCCGCCAATACTTTAAAAAAGAAATTGGATGAAATTGTTAAGTCCTTGGTGGTAAAAGCGGATAAAGACTATTATTTGGTGCTTTTGCCCGCCAATAAGAATTTAAGCGAAGAAAAATTAAAAAAAGCTATCGGTAAGCAAAAAGGGAAAGAAATAAAAACCGTAAAGATCCCGGGAGAAAAGATTATGAAAAATGCTTTAAAAATCAAGGAAGGAGCTTTAAGCGCTTTTGGCAAAATTCATAAATTGCCGGTAATTGCGGACAAAGAATTGGATAAACTTAAAAAAGGAGTTTTCTCCACCGGCGGAAGCAATCATTCCGTGGAGATGCGAATGAAGGATTTTATAAATTTGGAAGAAGCGACTTTGGAGAATTTGGGGGTAAAAAAGAGAATAAAAAAACAAAAGACCACCTCCTCCAAAAGAAAGAAAAAAGGCGTTACCTCCCCGACTCAAAAGAAAACACCTTCCCGGAAAAAGAATGTTTCTTCTTCGGGGAAGAAGACCGCAAAAAAGAAAAGCGCCCCAAAAAAGTAGTTTTGATTTTAAAATGATAGAAGTAAAGATTCAAAATTTTGAAGGACCCTTGGATTTGCTTTTGAAAATGATAGAAAAACAAGAAATGGATATTACCCAGGTCAGTTTGGCCCGCATAGCGGATCAATATGTGGAATATATCAGAAGCTCCAAAAATTTGATTAAACCCGGAGAAATCGGAGATTTTTTGGTTATGGCCGCTCGTTTGCTTTTTTTAAAATCCAAGGTTCTTTTGCCTTATTTTGAAGAAGAGGAGGAAGAAGAAGACGAGTTGACTCAACAGCTTAAAATTTACAAAGAATTCCTGGAGGCCAGTAAAAATATTGATAAAATAGCCCGGAAGAAAAATTTTATGTTTTTTCCTCAAGGGATCAAGCCCCAAAAGAGAGCTTATGGGAGCGAAAAAAGTGTTTTCAATCCTCCCCGTAAATTAAAAAAAGAGGATTTGGGAAAAACCTTGCAAGAGATTATCAAAGATATTAAAAAGAATGAACTTTGGGAGGAGGACCTGGAAGAGGATAAAATCGATTACCGGGTAAAAATTGAAGACAAAATTAATTCTATCCGCGATCTTGTTTTTCGAAAGATTAAATTTAATTTTGACCAAATTTTGGAAAATTCGGAATCTAAAACCGAAATAATCGTTAGTTTTTTGGCTGTTCTGGAGCTTTCCAAGCAAGAATTTTTAGCCGTGGATCAGGAAGATTTATTTTCTCCCATTTTTATTAATTCTAATCGTGTCAAAAAACCATGAATAAAAATTTAATTTCTCAAATAGAATCCCTGTTGTTTATTTCCGCCCGTTCCATGAGCGTGGCCGAGCTTTCCAAGGCGGTTAAAAAGAAAAAAGAAGAGGTTCAAGAGGCCCTGGAGGAACTTTGCCGGGAATATGAAGAAAACAAAAGAGGATTAAGGGTGATCAGGAACAATTCCCAATATCAAATGGTTAGCTCTCCGGATAACAGCAAAATAATCGCGGAATTTATCCAAGGCGAGACCAGCGGAGAGTTGACCCGCCCCAGCTTGGAGGCCTTGACCATTATAGCTTATCGGGGGCCTATTTCCAAAATGGACCTGGAAAGGATCCGGGGGGTCAATTGTTCTTTGATTTTGAGGAATTTATTAATGCGCGGTTTAATAAATTATCAAAAAAGCAGCCAAAAAGAAGAGACTTATTATTCCGTAAGTTTGGAATTTTTGCGTTTTCTGGGGATTAATGATATAAAAGAATTGCCTGATTATGAAAAATTGAGTCAAGACGATTCCTTGGATAGAATTTTGGAGGAAGAATAAAGTTTATGTTTTTTTCAACTTTTACAATTTTTTTGGCTATGTTGGCCTCCAATTTTTTAGCGCCATCTTTTTTACCCGAAGATGGTTTTTTTTCTTTGTCTTATTGCAAGGAAGCGGCTGAGGCGGGGGAAGATTTTTCTTTTTTTGATTATTTTCCCCTAAGAGGGGTTTCTTATCATCAGACAAATATTGATCTAAGCGCGCCTTGGCTTTCCCCTCCTCCGGAAAGGGCCACTTCCGCCCCACCTCAAATAAATTCAACCGTCGCTTTAAGTTGGGACCCCCGCAGCGGGAAAGTGCTTTGGGGGAAGAATCAAAACCGAAAAAGGCCTCTTGCCAGCATAACCAAACTAATGACCGCTTTGGTTTTTTTGGATACCGATCCGGATTGGAATGATTATTATAAGATCAAGCCGACTGACAAGCGAGAGGGGGGCAAAATTTATCTTTATTGGGGAGAGGAGGTAAAAACAAAAGATCTCTTTTATGCCAGTTTGGTGGCTTCGGCCAATACCGCCACTGTTGCTTTGGTTCATTCTTCAGGACTCTCGGAGGAGGAATTTTTAAAAAAAATGAATCGAAAAGCTCGCTCTTGGGGCCTTAGAAAGACTTTTTTTAAGGATGTTACCGGCTTAAATTCGGAGAACACTTCCAGTGCCTGGGAAATAGCCAAATTGACCCAAAAAGCTTTTGCCCGGGAAAGGATCAAGAAAGCTCTTTCCCTGCCAAAGTATGAATTTGAGACCAAAGGGGGCAGAACAAAAGAGGTTGAAACCACGGATGAATTACTGAAAAATTTTTCCTTAAAAGAGATTGAGTTCAAAGGAGGGAAGACGGGGTATAACGAAGAGGCGGGCTATTGTTTGGTCAGCGGTTTTAAATATAAAGATAATTTTTTGATCTCCGTGATCTTGGGCGCGGAAAACAAGAAGGATCGTTTTTCTCTGACCCGGGATTTGATCAAATGGACCGCCGGGGCTTATAAGTGGTAGTTTGGATATTAAATAAAAAGGTGTTATAATATATCAATATGAGCAACATTTCCTCCAAACAAAAGATTATTATTGCTAACTGGAAAATGAAACTCGGCTTCCGGGAGAGTTTGAGTCTGGCCCGTAAGATCCGGCAAAGATTTAAAAATTTTTCCGGGAATGTGGTTATTTGCCCGGATTTTGTTTCTCTTTATTCTTGCGGACAGGAGATAAAAAAAAGCAATTTAAAATTGGGGGCTCAAGACGCTTTTTGGCAAGATAGCGGGGCTTATACCGGAGAAATTTCCCCTCAAACCTTAAAAACGGCGGGATGTAGGTATGTTATTTTAGGGCATTCGGAAAGAAGAAAATACCTAAAAGAGGATTATAATTTGATCAATCTTAAGCTTAAGAAAGTTTTGGCCGTTTCGGCTTTGACCCCTGTGATTTGCATAGGAGAGAACCAAAAAGAGCGTTCCCAAGGCCTGGTTAAAAGCGTCTTAACCCGTCAACTCCAAGAGGGATTAAAAGGAGTTGCCTTGAAAGCAGATCAAAAAGTGATCATTGCTTATGAGCCGCTTTGGGCCATCGGTTCGGGCAAGGTTATAAAGAACAAGGACCTGGAAGAGATCAGCGGAATTATAAAACAATTTTTAAAAAAAAGCCGAAGCGGCCGAGGACGGGATAAATTCTCCATAATTTACGGAGGGAGCGTGGACAGTAAAAATATAAAAGGTATTTCTCAAATAGAGGGAATAGACGGATGTTTGGTGGGAGGAGCCAGTTTGAAGCCGGCCGAATTTTATAAAATTTGCCGGGGTATGTTAACTTAATTTTTGAGCTATGTATAACATAATTCCTTTACTTTTAATTTTGGTTTGTTTGTTGGTTATTATTATAGTAATAGCTCGGAAATTTTCTCTTTTGTCCAATTTGGATATAGATAATATTCCTCAAGAAAAAGAAGGAAGGTTTAAAGAGAAAATAGCGGGAAACAGAATAAAAAAGGGAATTTTTTCCCAAACCGGAAAAATTGGAAATAAAACCGGCGTTATTTTTAAGAAAATTTCCCACTGGGGGCGGAATTGTTATAACAGATTAAGCAGTTTAAAAAAAAGTTATGAACAAGAGCTTAGCTCTCGGGAAGAAAAAAAAGACAACAGACTGGAAATTTTGTGGGAAGAGGTGGAAAATTTAAATTCCAAGGAAAATTTTGAGGAAATGGAAAATAAATTAATTGAAATTATCGGTTTGGACAGCAAAAATTCTTTTGCTTTTGAGAAATTGGGCAACCTTTATTTTGAAAACAAAAGATATGACGAGGCCAAGGAAACTTATGAGTATCTTTTAAATTTATTGGGGGAAGGGGAAGAAGATAGACAGGCCAAGGTATATTTTTATTTGGCCTGGACCGACACAGAAAGAGAAAAATATGTCGAGGCCTTTTCCAATATTAAAAAAGCTCTAAGTATCTCTCCTCATAATCCCCGTTATCTTGACATCATGGTTGAGATAGCTATAATGTTGAAAGACAAAAAAGGGGCCCGGGAGTATTTGGAGACCCTGAAAGAAGTTAACCCTGAAAACCAGAAGATCGGCAAATTTGAAAAACAGATTGAAGAATTGTAGATTTTTGATTTTAAATTTCTCTAAACAAGTTAGGGAAATTTTTGTTTAAAAGAGCCGACGTAGCTCAGTTGGTAGAGCGCATCCATGGTAAGGATGAGGTCAGCGGTTCAAGCCCGCTCGTCGGCTCATTGGAGAAATAAGTGAAATAAGTATAAAAGGTGAAATAAGTGAAATAAGTATAAAAGGTAAAATAAGTGAAATAAGTAAAAAGTAAAATAAGTATAAAAGGTGAAATAAGTGAAATAAGTAAAAAGTAAAATAAGTATAAAAGGTGAAATAGGTGTAAAAGTAAAATAGGTAAAATAAGTGAAATAAGTATCCTTCAGTAAATTCAGGATAATCGCGAGGGGGTTGAAAAATCAGTAAAATATACCTAAAATGCCAAAGGAAGATTCACTTATTTTACTTAGTTTAATTATTTTGTTTATTTTTTAATTGGGTCGGTAGCAAAGTGGTCAACTGCAGGTGACTGTAAATCACCCGCCCTTGCGGCTTCGTAGGTTCGAATCCTACCCGGCCCACAGCAGGAAAGCAACAACGTAAGTTGTTTCTTTTTTGGTGTGGGCCGGGTGTTGAGAGAACCTATTTTGATAACTGTTTTTAGAGGTAAAAATTTAATTATTGATAAAAGTTCACTAAAAGTAATAAATTAAGTAGTTATGATGCGGAGACGCGCGATAGCCCTTCAAATCCTACCCGGCCCACTTTTATTAAATAAAAAGGTTTTTATAAACGGTTATCCGCCGTTTTTTGTTTTTTGTAATCAAGAAATTGCCTTAAAAGTAAGATTAGTTTAAAATATGATCATTGACCCCGACAGATTGGAAAAGACTTTTTTAAAGATTTTTTTGCTTGAATTTTTGGCCTTGGGAGGAATATTTTTTTTATTAACCACTATTAAAGTTTAATTTTTATGCCGGAACTCCCCGAAGTGGAGACAATTAGGCGGGATTTGGATAAGTTGATTTCGGGCCTTGAAATAGCCAAAGCGGAAATACGAGATAAAAAGGTTTTTAGGGGAGATAAGGAAAAACTAAAAGGAGTCTCTATCTCTTGTGTGGACAGGGCGGGAAAATTACTTATTTTTGAAATGGAAAACAGTTGTTTTCTTTTGATCCATTTGAAAATGACCGGACAGCTGATTTTTTCTTCCCCGAATACTTTGATTGGCGGTGGCCATTCTTTTAAAAAAGAAGGCGATTTTCAGGATAAAATAGGCGGGGATTTGCCCAATAAATATACCCGTTTTATTTTTTATTTTCAAAACGGCGGTAAATTGTTTTTTAATGACATCAGGAGGTTTGGTTATGTGAAGTTAGCGGGAGCAAAACAAAAAGAGGAAGCGGTTTCCCGGCTCGGACCCGAACCCTTAAAAGAAAAAATTAAGCCCGAGGAGCTGGAAAAAGTTTTAAAGAACAGAAAAATTAGCTTAAAATCGGCCCTGTTAAACCAAAAGATAATTTCCGGCATAGGGAATATTTATGCGGACGAAATTTTATTCGAGGCCGGATTAGATCCTTGTCGTTCTGTCGCGGGTTTGACTTCGGAAGAGATCGGAAGATTGGCGGTTTCGGCCCGAAATATCATTAAAAAGGCCGTTAAATTCAGAGGAACAACTTTCAGTAATTATCGGGACGGCAAAGGAAAAAGAGGGAATTTCGAGACTTTTTTGAAAGTTTACGGCCAAGAAGGAGAAAAATGCCCCGAATGTTCGGGCAGAATAAAAAAGGTTGTTTTAGTAAACCGAGGGACTCATTATTGCCCCAAATGCCAAAAGTAAGCAAAAAGCAAAGTGGATTTTTTGTTTTTTGCGCACTTATTTCAATTATTTTACCTATTTTACCTATTTTATTTTTTCTTCCTGTCCACCAAACCCCCTCTTGATCTCCCCCTTAAAAAGGGGGAGAAAGAAACCGGTATTCTTGAAAAGGAGGGAGAAAGACCGGAAGTTCCTCCCCTTTCCAAGGGGAGGTTAGGTGGGGTTTGCTTTCACTTATTTTACCTTTGTTGACTTTTTAGTTTGATTAAATTATTATAAAAATAGATAAAAAATAAGATTTTTCAGCGACAAATTTTCCGAACAGGAGCGGATTTTCGGAAAGCTTGGCTGTAATATGAGTTTATGTCTCAAGACAATTTAATAAAATTGGAATGCACAGAGTGTAAAAAAATAAATTATCATTCCCGGAAAAACAAAAGAAACATCAGAGACAGGTTAGAATTGAAAAAATTTTGTCCCGCCTGCGGAAAACACACCATTCACAAAGAAACCAAATAATTTTTATTAATAATTAATTTAGTCCGTGCCCAAATTATCAAAAAACAAATTCGGATTTCTTCCCCTCTTTTTTTTGATAACCTCTCTTTTTTTGTTAAGCGGTTGCAGCCCCCAAGAAGCCGGGGGAGCTATCAAGGATAAGCTCCGGGACTTAAATCGGGGCTTGGGAGAGGAGTTTAATAATTTTAATAAAGAAGAAAAAGATTCGGTTATGGATTTTTTTCAAAAAAAGAAAAAAGAAGGCGGGGAGAGCGATCGGGCGGAAGAGTCAAGCCCTAAAGAGAAGGCAAAAGAGTTAAGTCCCGAGGAGAAGGAAAAAATAGATGCTTGGCTGGAGGAAAAAGGATTGAACAAATACGGAGATTCCCAGGGGGTTTATTATCCCCATGGCACCCCTTTGGTGGATCCGGAAACCGGGGAGAAGATAGGGCGTTATGAGTATATTTTGCAAAGATACCCTAATATATTAAATAAATAATTTTATGAAGAAAGATATTATCAGTAAGACCTTTTTATTGTTTTTATTAATAGCGGTAATAGGGGGTTGTTATGTGGTTTTTAAGCCCTTTTTGGTGGAATTTTTGGTGGCGGCTATTCTTACTTCCATTTTTTATCGACCTTATAAATGGCTCAGGGATAAAGTGGGCAAAAGATTCGCTTCTTTGGTCATGTGCCTTTTGATCGTTTTAATAGTTATTATTCCCATCATTAATTTGCTTATTTTTTCCGCCCAAAAGTCAATTTCCGCTTATCAGAGCGTGGCCGAGTTTGTTGATAACAACGGCTTGAAAGAAGTGGTGGGGAACAATTATTTGGAAAGAGCGGAGAATTTTCTGGGGATAAGCGGAGATAATATCAAATCTTTTGTGGTTGATCTGGCTAAAAGGGTAAGCAATGTTTTAATGTCCGCGGCCACCACATTTATTACGGGAACTACCAATTTTATAATTTCTTTGATAGCGATTGTTTTTATAATGTTTTTTTTCTTTCTGGACGGAGAGAGGATGGCCAGTCGGATCATGGATTGGTTTCCTTTGCCCAGACAACATAATCAGGAAATATTTAAAAAATTCAGGGAAGTTAGCTACTCCACAGTAGTGGCCACTTTTGTAACTGCTATAGCCCAGGGAGTGATAGCCGGCTTAGGGTTTTTTATCGTGGGTATCCCCGCCTTTTTATTATCCATTTTAGTGGCTTTCTTTTCTTTAATTCCTTATATCGGTTCCGGAATAGTGTGGTTTCCGGTGGGGGTTTATTTGCTTTTAGTCGGGGATGTTTGGCAGGGAATTTTTATAATTTTATGGGGAGCCATTTTGGTTAGTTTTATCGACAACATAATCAGAGCTTATCTGATCAGGGGTAAATCCGGAGCCCACCCGCTTTTTATAATTTTTTCCATTTTGGGAGGAATCGCTTTATTCGGTTTCTGGGGAGTTATAATCGGGCCTTTAATCATTTCCTTGGCTATAACCATACTTCATATTTATGAATTTGAGTATCGAGATGTTTTGGAAGGGGAAAAACAGTCCGAATAAACCCCTTAGACTTGTCAAAAAAATTAGAAATATTATAATATTTTAAAGGCGCAATTTCTGCGTCTTTAAAATTAAATGTGAGATTTGCGGGTGTCGGTTAATGGTAAACCACGGGTCTCCAACCCCGCCCTTCGCGAAGGGCGGGGCGATTCCCTCCCTTGTATTCGAACATGTATTATGTTTATTTATTAAAAAGTAGTAAGGACAAAGGTTTTTATATTGGAAGCACCTCTTATATAGCACTGCTAAAGAGATTAAGTTTAAAATAAATTGCGGGTGTCGGTTAATGGTAAACCACGGGTCTCCAAAACCCGAACTGGGGGTTCGATTCCCTCCACCCGTGCTAATTAAAAATACCAGGCATCTGAGCGACGCTGAATGCAACTTACCCAAAAGCACCCTTTTCTTTTTTTAAAAAATAATGATATAATGTAAAAAATAGATATTTAAATCTATATTTTATGTCTTGTGAATATTTTAAGGTTTGTCCTTTGCGAAGGTTGGAAAGAGAGGGCAAAATTAGCTTAAAATGGTCGGGGGAATTTTGCCAAACTCAAAATAGTTGGAAAAAATGCGCCCGTTATCAAGATGAAAAGAAAGGAGTTCCCCATTCGGACAATAAAATGCCGGATGGAACTATTAAAAAATTTTCCTAATTTTTTATGAAAATTACTATTATTTATGACAACACCGCTTTTAAGGACGGTTTAGAGGCGGATCACGGCTTTTCCGCCTTGATTGAATCTGAAAATAACCCCAATATTTTATTCGATACCGGCCGCGGGGGTATGATTTTGCTTAATAATATGGAAGAGCTGGGGATTGATCCCAAGTCTGTTGATGAGATTTTTATTTCTCACGCCCACACAGACCACACCGGGGGTCTGGACGAGCTTTTGAGAATTAATAGTAAAATTAAAGTTTTTATACCCCCATCTTTTCAAGAGTTGGAAAATAGGGCCACGGTTGTTACCGGACCCACGAAAATACATAAAAATATGTTCTCTACCGGAGAATTGGATGGTATAGAGCAAGTTTTGGGTCTTATAACCGTCCGGGGAGTGGTTCTGGTAACCGGTTGCGCCCATCCACATATGGATATTATCTTAAACGCGGCTCGTAAATTCGGGAATATTTACGGAATTGTCGGCGGGCTACATGACTTTTCCAATTTTGAATTGTTCCAGGATTTAGCTTTTGTCTGCCCCACTCATTGTACTCAGAAAAAAGAAGAATTGAAAAAAACTTATCCGCAAAAGTATGTGGAAGGGGGAGCGGGCAGAATAATCAATTTATAAAACTTAAAAAGAAAAAATAAAAATCCGCCACCGGCTTTTAGCTTGGTGGCGGATATTTTTTTATAACAAATGTTTTTTTTGATACTCTCTCAGGTGGAAACCGGTTAAGAGCTCAAAGATTTTCAGAGATTTTTCCGCCCTGAGATTGATGTCTCCGGGCGGGAGTTTGAGGCCGTGCACCCAGTTTAGATGTTCCTTATTTCGGGGATCCAGATTGTGGAGACCCGCCAGGTTTTCATCTTTTTCTCCCGGAAAGGGTGTGGCTATTTTTTCGGCCCAGTCTTTGAGCTTATCATCATCTGGAATATCTTTCCCTTCTTTCATAATTCTACACCAGCGGGAGAAAGTGCAGAAACAAGAGCTTTCCGGAGTCAGAAATTCGCCCGTCCAAGAAGATAGGTCTCCTTTAAGTTCGGTTTTAAGGATCAGGAGACCCGATCTCTCCGCTTGTTTGTAGGCAAGTTGATAAGCGCCTCGGCACATCTCCAGCCAATTCTCTCCTTTCCAGCCGTATTTGTCTTTAAACTCTGAGGCGGTGATTTCTTTACCTGTTTCGTTTTTGAGATAAATTTTGGCCACCGGTTTGCCCAGTTTGCTCCATTTGGGAAAATCGGGCGGAAAGTTCTGGTCTCCGGCCCAGCCGGTTCGGATATATTCCTCATAGATTTCTTCCCCCAGGTGATGATAAAAAATGAATTTGTAAGGAAGAAAATTTATTTTTTTAACCACCAGGGATTTGTTTAGGGGAATTTTCGGTAATTCTTTTTTTAGATCCCGGGCCGCGTTTTTGCCGGGGCTGTCTTGTGACCAAAGCAGGGGATGAGGAAAAGTTTTAAGAACATAGGCACACCAAAAATGCGTCAGCGCGGTCATAATCTCCCCTTTATGGGGGATCGTATCATTTAGTACAAATCCGGAGAAATTGATCCGATCCGAGGCAATTAACAATATCCTGTCGCCCAGATCATAGGCATCCCAGTTTCCTCCCTGCTTTATCCTTTTAATCCCTTTTTTTTCCAAGTCTTGTTTTATTTCATTTTCTTGAACACCTTTGGGAATTAACATTGTTCCTCCTTATTTTTTAAATTTTAAAGAACGAAAAATATTCTTTTTTCCTTATCATGTTTTTTTAAAAAAATCAAGGATTAAATTCAAGGGGTGGGCTGTAAAACCATCTATTTGTCCAAGTCTTTTTTAAATTTTTATATATTTTTTTAAATTTATTTTTATAGCCCGTTATTATTGTGTTTTTTTAAAAAAGGGTGTATAATATTAATACAGGGATTAAAAAGTTTCTTAGTTCGCGAAATTTATGCGATTTATGCGGACTACTTGAAAACTATTTATAATTATTAATAATTATTAAAAAAATTCTTGTTTTGAAAAAAACAAGCAAGGATTTTTAAAAAAGCTATGGCAAAAATGACCAAAGCTCAAATGATCAATGCTTTGGCCGAGAAAACCGGCCTAAGCAAAAAAGATGTGGGCAATCTTTTTGACGAGTTAACTGAAATGGCCTACAAAGAAGTAAAAGAAAACGGTGAATTCGCTTTACCGGGATTTGGCAAAATGGTAAAAGCTCATCGTAAAGCTCGCAAAGGAAGAAATCCGGCCACCGGAGAAGAGATTGATATTCCCGCCAAAACCGTGGTTAAATTCAAACTTTCCAAGTCTGCCAAGGATGCGGTTTCATAAAAGTGAGAGTTTTTATTTTTTCATCAGAGGTTAGCCAATGCCCCGCCTTAAAAGCGGGGCATTGATTTTAGCATAAAAAAGCGGACACAAAGCGGATATTTTTTTAAGAGTACGAATTTTAATATTTATTTAAACCAATTTTTAAAGCTTTTTATGTATTGCCCGATCCCTTCCTGGTAAAGTTTATTTTCCAGACGGCGATTACAATGGGCGAATTTTATCAAAGATTCAAATTCAATCAAGTATTTTCTCCCTTCAATTTTATACTTTACCAAATTTGATTTAATGGCTCTTTTTATGGTCTTTTTTTTCACTCCCAACAAGACAGCTCCGTGCGAAGCGGAAAGCCACAAAGGATTTTTAACCCTGAACTCCGATTTTTTATCTTGAGAAGAGGCGGATTTCGGGCTTTCTTTTTTTGTGGTTGATTTTTTAGCCATTTTTTTATTTTTCAGTCCACGATTTTGTGGACTGAAATTATAAAATTATAATTTTCGGTCCACGATTTTGTGGACTGAAATTTTATTCAAAACCATTTTTCGGTCCACGATTTTGTGGACTGAAATTTTATATTAAAAAATTTTTTAAAGTTTTTTTGTCCACGATTTTGTGGACTGAAAATTTTTTATGTCCACTTTATTGTAGACTAACAAAGATTTCAGCTTTTCTTTCTACTACCCCATATTCTCATAAAATTTTTAAAAACGCAAGAGGATTTAAGTTTGAATTATGAATAATGAATAATAAAGCATGTGTTATCTGTTTCATGTTATATGCCTTGCGCTTTGTTGCTTGCTTTGCCTTTTTTGTTTAACAATCCCTTCTTCGCAATTCGCTATTCATTATTCACTTTTTATAATTCATGCTTCCATGCTTCATAATTCATAATTCATGATTCACAATTCACTCTTCATATCATGGCGCCCCCTTGCTTTCTTTGTTTAATATGCTAATATTTTTCTATTAACAGGGGGAAACCCTGATTTTTTGAGTTACTTGATTTTTTAAAGCAAAAAGATTTGTTTACTGTAATGATTGGCTTCTTTTTGCGTATAATTAAATAGATAATTTAAAATGAACAAAAAGAATTCTAATAAAGCATTAGATAATATAGTCAGAAAAGGAAAGGATAAAAAGGATTTTTATAAGATCAAGAAGCAAAACGAAGAGACTTTTCTGGAGGTGTATGATCGTTATATCGATGACATTTACAGGTTTATATATTTTAAAGTAAGTAAGCCGGAGGAAGCTCAAGATATAACCTCGGTTGTTTTTTTAAAGGCCTGGAATTCCTTGCGAGAGGAGGAATCAATAGAAGATAAATTTTTAGTGGCTTATCTTTACAAAATTGCCCGTAACTGCGTTATAGACCACTATCGCCGATCTCGCAATAATTTGAGCTTGGAAGGAGATAAAGAAGAGGAAGGGAGAGGTGCTTTAACCGACTTCAAAGATGAGGGCCAGAATTTGGCCCGAGAGACAGAGATTGATTCCGAAATGGAGAATGTTTACCGTAAACTGGAAGAGTTAAAAGAAGAATACAAGGAAATAATTGTTTTAAAATATGTTAACGAACTTACTTTGTCAGAGATCGCTTCTATTACCGGCAGGACTCGCAACAATGTGCGAGTAAAACTTCATCGGGCTTTGAAAGCTTTGCGCGCCTTGATGGAGGAAGAGAATAAATAAATATTATTATGAAAGATTTGACTAAACAATTGGATCGCCTAAAAGAAATACGCCCCGAACCTTCTTGGAAAGAGAATGAGCGAGCGGTTTTAGAAAGCCGGATCCGTTCTTCTCGCATAAGCCAAGAAGCCGATTTGAAAGAGAGATTATTCAGTAAATTCATTTATGTTGTCAGGGGCTTGAAGAGTCGTTTGGTTCGCCCTGCGTGGGCCGGGATCGCGGTTTTGCTTTTGGTTCTTTTGGGAGGAGGGGCCATAGTTCAGGCCTCGGAGGACGCCAAGCCCGGCAGTTTGCTTTATTACGCCCGGCTGGCCAAAGAAAAAACCCAGATTGCCACCACTTTTGATGAAAGAGAAAAAAACAAACTGAGCTTGAAATTCGCCGGAGAGCATGCCAAGGACATAACCGAAGTTTTGGACGAGGACGGATCTCAAAATCAAGAAACCAGGGAAGAATTGACCCGCAATTTTAAAAATAATTTGGAATCTGTTAAAATGAGTTTAAAAGAAATGAATACAGAGGAGGAAGAGAATAATTCCGATCAGAAAAAAGATGAAGAAAAAAACGGAAAAGAGGAAAATTCTGGAGATAAAAAAGAGGAAAAACCGGCAACGGAAAAAGAAAATGCGAGACCGGAAGGAGCCGAAAATTCGGAGGAGTCGGCGGTTGACGCTGATTCCCGGGCCGAAGAATCTGTGGAGTCGGCGGAAGAAGAGGGGAGTGAAGAAAGTTCCTCGGAAGAATTTTTTACTGTTGACTCCGGAAGACAGGAAAAAGGTATGGAGGTTTATAATCCCGACCGGAAAGACGGGGAAGATTTGAAAGGATCGGACTCTCCGGAAAAATCCACTTCTTCTCAGGTTTCGGAAAAAATAAAAACCGCTGAGAATTTAATGGAAGAAGAAAAATATAATAGTGAAAAATTAAATAGTTTAGTAGAAGAAGCCGAGAATTTGTTCCGGGAAGGAGAGTATGTGGGAGCCAAAGAAAAGATCGAGGAGTTAATGTCGGCGGTGGCAAGCGGAAATTTACAGGAAGAGGCAGATACAGAAGTCGGGGATACGGCCACTTCCGCTCCAGCTGAAACCGAAACCTCCAGTAGTACTGAAGAGGAAAATGAAGAAACGGAAAAATAAGCAACCGAAGTCGGGATATTTTGGTTGTTTTTAGCACCTTTTATTAAATAAAAAGTAAAATAGGTATAAAAAGTGAAATAAGTGTAAAGATGAAATAGGTATAAAAAGTGAAATAAGTGTAAAAGGTAAAACAAGTAAAATCAAACCCCACCTAACCTCCCCTTGGAAAGGGGAGGAACCTCCGGCCTTTTCCCTTTAAGGAATTATGGTTTCTTTCTCCCCCCTTTTCAAGGAATTATGGTTTCTTTCTCCCCCTTTTCAAGGAATTATGGTTTCTTTCTTTCCCTTTTCAAGGAATTATGGTTTCTTTCTCCCCCTTTTCAAGGGGGAGATCAAGAGGGGGTTTAATAAATGAAATAAGTAAAATAGGCATAAAAAGTGAAATAAGTGTAAAGATGAAATAAGTATAAAATGTAAAATAAATGAAATAAGTAAAAATAAAAGCACCTTACAATAAAATCAATATAGTGCTGATACCTCAGCTAACATCAACAACTTATTTTTTAAAAAGACTCCTGCCCGCTGACAGACGCGAAAAACTTTTTTTAAAAAGTTTTTAAAGTTGAGGTATCCGCATTATTGGCGGATAAAACCTTGCTTTAAAGCAAGGGTGAGCTTACCCCTCAAAGGTCGAATCCCGGATTTGACGGGATGGGTAAGACACGAAGCTTAAAAATATGTTTTTATTCTAAATGTTTTTAGAGTAAACCAGCAAAATTTTACCCCGCCCCTATTGCGCGGAAAATTGCGATAGCGGGGCGGGAGTAGATTTTCCCATGCAAATTTACTTTCCACGAGCCCCCTTGCTGCTTTTGCGTGTAGTAGGGGCGGGGGATGGGATTCCAGCTGATTTGCTCCCTTCTTGGAATAAAAACAAAAACTAAATGTTTATTAGCCGCTTTAAGCTTTTTATAGGCTTAGACTCCTAATAAATTAATTCAATCCCGATTAAATTTAGACGCATAAATTTAAGAGGGATTATTCACTAACTTATGAAAGGATTAAAAAGAGCTTTTTCCATCAGTTTAATGGTGGTAACCGTTCTATCCATGAGTTTGATCACCGCTCCGGCAAAAGCGGCCGATTCGGCCGAATCCGGCGATCTGATCAAGATAGAAGGTTATTCACCCGTTTATTATTTAGGCGCTGATGGACAAAGATATGTGTTTCCCGACGAGGCAACATATTTCTCTTGGTACAAGGATTTTTCCAGCGTAGTAACCCTGCCTCAAGAAGAGGTGGAGAGCTATGATCTGGCATCCAATGTTACCATGAGACCGGGAACCAATCTGGTTAAGCGTCCGGTGCCGACCGATCCCAATGTGTATGCGGTCACACCCAACGCTGAATTGGTTTTGATTCCCGATGAAGAAACCGCCGAGACCCTTTACGGAGAAAATTGGACTGACAGAGTTGTAGATGTCCCCGATTCTTTCTTCGTAGATTATGAAAAGACCGGAACCGAAGCCGGCATCGATTCTTATCCCGCCGGTACCTTGGTTCAACCCTACGGCGCCAGCGATGTTTACTACATCAATGAGGAAGGCAAAGCCCAATTGATCGACGATGAGGCCGATTTTGAGGCCAATCGTTTCCAATGGGATTATATAACCGAAGCCGCGGAAGGTTATGAATTGCCCGAAGAGGGCGAGACCATTACCGGAGCCGTAAGCGACATCATTGACACCTCCCAAGGAGGAGGATCCGGAGACACTTCCCAGGAAGGCGTGGGATCCGGCTTGACAGTCGCTTTATCCAGTAATACTCCGGCCAGCGACACTATTCCTCAAGGAGCTTCCGGAGTGGAATTCGCCACTTATAATCTGACCGCTTCCAATGACGGTGATGTAACCCTTGATCATCTTACCCTGACCCGAAAAGGAGTGGGAAGCGCCGGTGATTTTGATAAAGTTTACCTTTATCAAGACGGAACCAGATTAACTACCGGCAGAACCGTTAACTCCAGTGACAACACGGTTATGTTTACCAGTGTCGGCTTGGAGGTTTCAGCCGGCCAGACTGAGACTTTAACCGTAGTGGCCGACATCGATTCCGGAGGAAACGGCAACAACGCTTTTGCCATTCAAGAAGCCGGAGATATCGAACTTTCCGGAGAGACCAGCGTAAGCGGATCTTTCCCTGTAACCGGTAATACTATGAGTATTTCCACCGGAGGAACCGCCGCCAACCTGACCGTTGAGTCCCTCAACGACACCACCGAGGTTAACAAAAAGATCGGTCAGGATGACCAAGAGATCGCCCATATTGATTTGACAAATGACAACGAAGAAGATGTGGAATTGCAATCTCTTACCTTAACCAACGGAGGCAATGCCACCGCTGATAACTTGGGTAATTTGGCCCTTTATCATCTCGGCTCCAAGGTGGCCGAAGGAACTTTATCCAACAATCAGCTTAGCTTTGACTTGGATGAAGGCCTGACCATTGAAAAAGGAGACAATATTGAGTTGAAAGCGAAAGCCGATATTGAAAGCGGTGTAAATAACACTGTTAAACTTTATTTGGGTTATGCCGCGGATATAGTGGCCGTGGGCCAAAGTTACGGTTATAACGCCAGTATCAGTTTTGACAGCTTTAATTCTTCCTCCGACTCTTATCCCATTATCATCCAAGGATCGGAGATCAATGTTAACTACGCCACTAACAACAACGAAACCGTTTCCAAGGATCAAAACAATTTCGTGTTTGAAACCTTGGAGGTTACCACTAAGGAAGAGGTAACCGTTAGCGAGATGCAACTTACTGTAGCGGAAGGACAAGGCACCGGTACCGGAACCAAGGACATTGATAATCTGGAGATCAGGAATCCGGCCACCGGAGAAATTATCAGCGGTTCTTTGGCTGGCGGAGAAGGAGACAATAACACCGCCGATGTAGATTGGAAGTTTGAGAGCTTTACCTGGGACGGCAGTTCTGAATGGGAGATCAGAGGTGATATCCCTTCCAATGCCGACCACGGTGACACTTATCAGGTAAATTTGGACTTGAGTAGCAATTTTGTTGCTCGCTACACCGCTTCCAATAACGAAGTTGATAGCGCCAGCGATCTAAGCGAAACCGAATTCAACGGTAGCACCTATACCATTGGTGACTCCACCTTGACCGTAACCGCAGCTTCCTTTAATAACGGTGAAGCCGTGGCCAACACCGATGATGTGGTGATCGCCGGAGGACTGTTGGACGCCAACTCCGTATCCGCTATTAATGTTAAATCCATGGAGTTTGAAGGCGCTTCTTCCGGTCTTGAGAACGGTGATGCTACCGATGCTAAGTATCTTGCTTCCAACAATGTCAGTTCACTTAAATTAATGATTGACAACGAGGTGGTGGACACTGTCAGCTCCGGAAGTATGACCGACGGCGAAGTTGTTTTTGAGGACTTTGATGCGGAAGTTCCCGCTGACGGCAGCGCGGAATTCCAGGTCCTTCTTAATGTATCCGGAACCCTGGATGCCTCCACTACCGTAAGGGTTCAGCTAAGAAGCGTGACCGCCAAAGATGCCAACAATGACGACGCCACTATAGTGGAGAACGGAGAATCAAGCTCTATTTCCGATACTGCCACTGTTGACTTCGCCAGAGTGGTTGAGCTATACGAAAGCGGAGCCTTGAATCTGACCATGGACAACACTGTTGATCCTGTGGACAACACCCAATACATTTTGGGAGGAACCCAAGGAAACAAGGTAGCCAGATTCAAGCTGAAAGCCGATTACGAGGATATGAAGATTACCAAATTGGTAGCTTATACTCCCAGCGGTATCCCGGCTCGCTCCGTGTCCGGAGCTAACATTACTGATGAAAGCGGTAATGTTTTGGCCAGCGATGTAATGATCTCCACCGGAGCTACCACTTCGGCCACTTCCAGTGTTACCTTTAATAGTGACGCCGGTTTGTTTGATGTAGCCGAGGGCACCCATTATTATTATCTAACCTTGGATCTTAAGAATTTGGGTGACGGAGCTACCGAGACCGCCGCGTCCGGTGATGCCTTCACTATGAGGATCATGGATTTGGAAGCTCAGGGCGACTCCGGTAATGATATTACTTACACCGGCAGTGCCGACGACGTTACTTACGGTTCGGGTTCAGACAGAAGTGCTGTTGCCAACGAGGCCAAAGTGGTCGGTGTTCAGATTACTTCCGTAACCGACCAGACCAGCTCTGACTTTTCCCAAGGAGAGGCCACCGTATTCAAGTTTGATGTTACCACCGCCAGCGGTGATAACGCTTCTTCTTCCGGAGATTTGTTGAAAGCTGCCCTGGAGGGCTTGAAGGTTAAATTTAGCTATTCTTCCGGCACCGCTACCGGCAGTGCTGTTAAGTTATACAGACAAGGCAAGACCGGTTACGCCACCACTTCCTTGCCCGCCTCCGGTGATGAAGCTAACTTTAATTTGGTAACCGCGGCAACAAACGGAACCGGCTGGGCCGCCAGCAATTATGAAATTGCTCAAGGCGACACCGCCACTTTCTATGTAAAGGCCAACTTGACCGATGCCACCTCCAATGATGATTATGTTCAATGTTCAATCTCTGACCTAAATTCGGATGACTTTGTTTGGAGCGATGGAGTTATTTCGCGTAATGACTTAAGATTGAACTATAGCGAGGTAATCGGAGCTTCCGTATCTCAATAAGTTAAACTACTCTTTAGTTATTTAACTTAGAGATACTTGCCAAAATCCCGCCCCCCTAAGGGGGGCGGGATTTTCTTTGCTTTAAAATAAGCGAAATATGTATAAAAAGTAAAATAAATGTTTATTATTGACGTCTTTTGGCTTATTTTACTTAATTTACTTATTTTATTTTTGTTTATCCAAGGGGAGGAAAATAAATTTTTCCCCCTCTCCGAGGGGGAGATTAAGAGGGGGTGTTGTTTTGACCAAGCAACAGCCTCCAGACAGGCGGCTGACGCTTTTTTGTTATTGCAAAGCAAAACCGTTGCGGCCCCTTCCGGGAGACCGCAACGCGACTAACACAATGAAACAATTTAGCAATGGAGCAATGCCCGCCGTTCGCGAACGGCGGGGTTTTGACACAAACTTTTTATTTGCTATACTTTAATCATGCCTAAAGAAAAATTAAATAAACAAATTTTAAACGCAAAACTTAGTAATTTATTGACTTATATTAAGGAAATAAATCCTTTGTTAAAAAAAGATACAAGGGAGCTTTTAAGGCAAAAGAATTATACCGATTTGCGAGCCCTGGAAAGAGAGTTTCAGTTAATTGTAGATACTATAATTCAGATAAATTCCCACATTATCAGTAAAATGGAATTAGAGCCCCCGGAGGATTATACCAATACTTTTATTACTTTGGGAAGAAATGATATTTTGCCCATGGATTTTGCCACGAAATTGGCCGGGTCGGTAGGGCTAAGAAATAAGGTGGTCCATAAATATGAAGTTATAGATTTAAAAAAATTTATAGATGATCTAAAAGAGAATAGTAAACAGTTCAAGGATTACGTTGATTATATAGAGAAATTATTAAAATAAATATGTTTAGAGATTTTGACAAAAAAGAAGTCACTAAGATAGCTGAAAAATTTAATTTGAATTTTTTGGTTCTTTTTGGTTCCCGGGCTACCGGAGCAGCCAGAAAGAACAGTGATTTTGATATTGCTTATAGTAAAAAAGGCGAAATGTCTTACAGTGATGAGGTTTTTTTACAAGAAGAACTGGCCAGGTTGTTAAAGGTTGAAGCGAAAAATATAGATTTAGTCAATGTAGCTAATGCGGGACCGCTTTTAATGAGGCAGATAGCCGTCGAGGGCAAAGTCCTTGTAGAATCAAAGAAAAATAGCTATGATTATTTTGTGATGTATGCTTGTTCCCGTTATTTGGATGCAAAATTTTTGCTGAATTTGCAAAAAGAGAGAACTGAAAAAGCTTAAAATTATATAATTAATTTGGCTAAGCATCAATCTCCCGACGGGGGAGACTGATGCTTTTTTTGTTAAGCAAAACCGTTGCGGTTCCTTTATTAACCCCCTCTTAATCTCCCCCTTGAAAAGGGGGAGAAAGAAATCGGTAT
>CAZXUK010000007.1:0-56067 GCA_964644045.1 uncultured Gammaproteobacteria bacterium | reverse complement strand
GATATAACTAAAGAGGATGTTAAAAAAACTAAAGACAAAAAAGGATCTTGGAAAGGTTGGCTGGGAAAAGACAGGAAAGAATCCTCCCTTCATGTTATTACCAGTTCTGTTGAGCACAAGTCGGTTTTAGAGCCTTTGGCAGAGATGGAAAAACAGGGGGTGGAAATTACTTATCTTCCGGTTAATTCCCAAGGGCTGGTAAATCCCGAGGATTTAAAAAACGCTATTAAGGACAATACCGTTTTGGTTTCTTTAATGTATGTAAATAGCGAGATAGGAAGCAAGCAACCGGTAAGGGAGGCGGGAAAAATTATTAAAAAAATCAATGAAAGCCGTTATAGTGAGTGGCAGAAAAAAGGGGCTCGCAAGCAGGAGCCCAAGCCGCAACCTGTTTATTTTCATATTGACGCCACCCAAGCGGTTAATTTTTTTACTTGCGATATCGAATATCTGCACGCCGATTTTCTCAGCTTGTCCGGACATAAGATTTATGGTCCCAAGGGCGTGGGCGCTTTATTTATTCGTCAGGACTCCAAAATAAAAGGAATACAAGAAGGAGGAGGCCAAGAAAAAAAACTGCGTAGCGGCACCCTAAATACCCCCGGTATTGTGGGGCTGGGTAGGGCGATTGATTTAATAACTCCGAAAAAACAAAAGGAGCATAGCGGGAGAATTTCGGCTTTGAGGGACAGATTAGTGGAAGGCATTAAAAAAAATATAGAAGATGTGGTTTTAATCACGGATCGCGAGCAAAGCTCTCCGGCTCATGCTCATATGCTTTTTAAGGGAGTAGAAGGGGAATCTTTGCTTATTTCTTTGGATTTGGAAGGAATTGCCGTTTCCACCGGCTCGGCCTGCGCTTCCCGAGATCTTCATTCTTCTTATGTTTTGAAAGCTATGGGCGTGGGAGCGGAAGAAGCCAATAATGCTGTTCGTTTTACTTTAGGCAAACACAACACTGAAGATGAAATTGATAAGCTTTTGGAAAAATTACCTCCCATAGTAGCCAGGATCAGAAAAATGAATCCCTTGTATAAAAAATAAATTTTTGTTTTTATTGTATTTTCTCCGCGACCTTACGCCCGGAGCAGAGAAATAGAAGAAGTTTTGAAAAATTCTCCCCCTTCACAAAGGGAAGTTAGGGACTCGGAGTTAAAAAATTCTCCCCCTTCACAAGGGGGAGTTAGAGGGGGTTGGATATAAAAATAAAGAACCCCTCCTTAATCCTCCCCTTGTAAAGAGGAGGAAAAAAATTCTCCCCCTTCACAAGGGGGAGTTAGAGGGGGTTAGCTTATAAATATAAATTAATTGAATATGAATAATAAAGGATTTGTGCTTTGGTTTACCGGATTGTCCGGCGCGGGCAAAAGCACTTTGGCAGACCAAGTTTATAAAGAATTGAAAAACAACGGAACCAAAATAGAGCGTTTAGACGGAGATGTGGTCAGAAGGAATTTAACCAAAGAACTGGGATTTAGCCGAGAAGACAGAGAGGAAAATATCAGGCGGATCGGTTTTGTGGCTAATTTGCTCGCCCGCAACGGTGTGGCCGTAATCGCCTCTTTTATCTCTCCTTATAGCCAGCAACGCCAGGAACTTAGAGAAAAAGTGACTAACTACATTGAGATTTTTGTAAATACCTCCTTGGAGGTTTGCGAACAAAGGGACCCCAAGGGCCTTTACAAAAAAGCTCGTAGCGGAGAGATTCCTCTTTTTACCGGAATTACCGATCCTTATGAAGAGCCCCTGGATCCGCACCTGGAAGTAAGGACAGATCAGCATAGCGTAGAGGAGTGTGTGGAGCAAATAATAAACTATCTGCGAGAAAATAAATATATAGAACTATAAATTTTTTTATTTAGTAAATTATTCTTTTTTTGTTTTATTTTTTTAGCCACTTGGAATTTGAGGTATGATAATACGATGATTTATTTTAAATTACTCAAAGAAGCGGGGAAGTACAATATAGTATATAAATAAGGGTTGACTTTTAAAATTCTCGTGCTATAATTAAACTATACTTTTAAAATTCTCGTTCTATGTCTAAAAAAATTATAAAAAGAAGTATAGTCAAAGAATTAAAGAAATATTTACACCAAAAAGAGATTCAGATAATAACCGGGCCCAGACAGTGCGGAAAAACCACTGTTATGAATTTTTTAAAAGATTATTTGGATCAAAAAGAAGAAAAAACTCTTTATTTAAGTCTTGATATTGAAAAAGATAAACCCCACTTTACTTCCGCTACCGGCTTGTTGGATAAGATCAAATTAGAGTTGGGAGATAAAGGAGGATATGTTTTTCTTGATGAGATACAAAGAAAAGAAAATGCCGGCCTTTTTTTAAAAGGGCTTTATGATATGAACTTACCTTATAAATTTATAGTTTCCGGATCCGGCAATTTGGAGCTAAAAGAAAAAATCCATGAATCTTTGGCCGGCAGAAAGTTGATATTCAATATGACGACTTTGGATTTCGTGGAGTTTGTTAATTATAAAACGGATTACAAATACGAAAATAATTGGAATGAATTTTTTCGGGTCAATAAAGAGCAAGGGGATAGTTTGCTTAAAGAATATCTTTCCTTTGGAGGATATCCCAGAGTGGCTTTGGAACCCACCCGCGAAGGCAAATTGAGATTTTTGGACGAGATTTACCAAAGCTACCTAGAGAAGGATATAGCTTTTTGGTTAAAGGTAGAGAAAACCGAAGAATTCAGCGATTTGATCAAAGCGTTGGCTTCCCAGATAGGCCGGACAGTTAATTATTCCGAGATATCCAACACCATTGGCCTGTCTCAGCAATATGTGAAAAAGTATTTATTCTATTTGGAAAAAACATTTATAATCTCTAAGCTTACACCCTTTTTTAAAAATATTAGGAAAGAGATAAGCAAAGCCCCGATCTATTATTTTTGTGACTTGGGTCTTAGGAACTACATTCTGGGAGATACGGATCAGGAGAACAGGGACCAAAGAAACGTCGGTTATATATTTGAGAATTTTGTTCATAACGCTTTATTGAAAAAAACAAGATATACTTCTCGTAAGCTTAATTTCTGGCGGACCAAGAACGGCGCCGAGATGGATTTTATTATGCGTCAAGGAGAAAAGTTAAAATCCTATGAAGTTAAATTCAATGATATGACTAAGCCGAAGGTGGGACAGTCCACTCATAGTTTTATTAATACTTATTCTCCATCAGCAAGTTACATCGTCAACAGATCTCTGGACCAAAAAATAAAAAAAGGAGAGACCGAGTTGGTGTTCTTACCCTTTTTTAAGATTTTTAATTAAACAAATTTTTGTTAAAATAAAATTAAGATCTTATAAATAACAAATAACAGTTGCCTAACAAGCAACTTTTTTACTATGAAAAATCAGGAAAATGATCAAAAAAAGAGTAAAAAACCATTAATTTTAAAGATTCTTGGAGCAGTTATACTGCTTTTTTTTGTATATATGGGCTGGATTTACTATCAACTTCAAACCGGACAACTTTTTTTAGTTGAAGGTGAAGTATATACACGCGAAGAGATAGAAGAAAAGTGGCCACACAAGTATCATATAGAAGCTAAAAATACACCGGAAGAAGTATATTCCAAATTTAGGCAGGCCTTGTTGAATAATGACATTGAGACTGCGCTTGAGTGTATTGAGGAGGAGGAGAGAGGAAAATATAGGAGGGATTTCTCTAAACTAAAAGTTTTGAAGAATTATAAGTCTATACCTCCTGTGTCTGAAATCAAAAAAGATAAAGAATTTGACTATTCAGAAAATTATTTAAATTATTATTATATAGAGAATAATAAAAGTGAGGGTGAAAAATTTTATCATATTCATTTTATAAAAAAACAAAATGGATACTGGAAAATAGAAGCGATTTAAAATAAGAATTAAACATATTTTTTAGTATGTTAAAAAAATCTTTATATTTAATAGGGAGTCTTGTTGTAATTTTATTTTTTGTCGGATTGGTTTTTTCCTATGACAGCAAAACCACTCATCCGCAATTAAAACTATAGGAGCAAGAAAAATAAAAAAATATCATTAAATTTTATGACTATCAAAAAAATTTTAATTTTAGGTGCTTTAATTGTTATTTTAGTCGGTTTACATTATAGCTTAACTGATTGTCATACTTCAGCTGGTGGGTTTACAGGAGTATGTGAAAGTAGCTTTGAAAAAAATATAGCAATTTTTGAATATAATATAATTCTTTTTGTTCAAATATTGACCTTAGATTGGTTGTTATTAATTCCTTTAGGTTTTATAGTTTCCAGTTTTGGCGTAGAGCCATATTCTTTTTGTATTTTTATTTCTTTTATTTTCGTTTTTGCGATTATAGCTTTGATAATAGGCTTTCTCGCTCAAAAAATAAAGCAGATTAAAACTAATATTAGTAAGTTGATTCGTGATTAGTTAAAAATTTGTGCCAATATTAAAATTTTTGATATACTAAAATTATAAAAATTAAAACATAATTATGGACAAAAAAGAAGAAAGACAAACCAAAAGCAAAAAACCCTTAATCTTAAAAATCATAGGAGCAGTAATACTGCTTTTTTTTGTGTATATGGGTTGGATATACTATCAACTTGAAACCGGGCAACTTTTTTTGGTTGATGGAGAAGTCTATACGCGCGAAGAAGCAATGGAAAAATGGCCGGATAAATATCATGTCGAGGCAAAGAATACGCCCGAGGAGGTTTATTCAAAATTCAGACAAGCTTTGTTGGATGATGATATTGAGACTGCGCTTGAGTGTATTGAAGAGGAGGAGAGAAGTAGATATAGAAAATTGTTGTCTAAAAAAGATATGCTAAAAAATTATAAAACTTTGCCCCCCGTGTCTGAAATTAATAAAGACGAAGAAAATAGCTACGAGAATATGGTAAATTATTATTATATACAAAATGAGAAAGAATACAGTTTAGGTTTTATAAAAAAACAAAACGGATACTGGAAAATAGAAGCGATTTAAAATAAATTAAATGTTAAATCTTAGTCCAGCCCCTAAATTCTTAAAAATTAAATCTTTAAACATTTAATGTTTACTACTGACAATAAATAAAATAATAAACTAAACCAAGAAAATTATGAAGAAAAAAATATTAAAAATTTTAGGTTATATCGTGTTAGGCATTATTATTGTGCTTTTAGGTTTTTTTGTTTGGGCGCGATATGAGATGGAAACCGGTCAACTCGTTAAATGGGACGGTGAATGGTATACCAAGGAAGAGTTAGAGGAAAAATATCCTCCTCAACAGTATGATATAGAAGCTAAAAATACTCCCGAGGAAGTTTATAGCAAATTTAGAGAGGCGTTGCTGAATAATAACAAGGAAAAGGCTTTAAAATTTATAGTGGAAGATAAAAAAGATTTGTATAGAGAGGCCTTTAATAATAAAAACAAATATAAAGAATGGCTTGAAAGATTGCCGAAAAAAATTAATAAGGAAAACATTCACGGGAATCATGCTTCTTATTATTATCTAAATGAAAAAGATAGTGATGACAACATTGCTCATCCGATTAATTTTGTAAAAACTAATAAGGGCTATTGGAAAATTGATTCGATTTAAATATTTTTTATGTTAGTTAAAAAAATCTTTAAAACATTAAGTTTATTATTATTTTTATTTTTCCTTTTCACCGGTCAGGCACACACTTATGATAACTTAATAGTTCATCCCAAGCTCACCCGGGAAGCTATTACGCTTCATAATCAAAAATTTCCCCAAGAAAAATTAAGCGTTAAGCAAGGCAGGTGGATAGTCCAAGGTTCAATTGCCGAGGACACAGATCCGAGATATTTAAACCATTTTTATAATCCCAAAACAGGCAATGGGTTAAATGACGGACCTTTTTCCGGTCATTCAGCCAAATGGTGGGCATACAATCAAGATAGTGTATCAGGAGATTATTCTGTGCCCCAAATTTTAGAGAATTACAAAGATGGCAATAAAAAAAGAGCTTACCAAGGAGTGGGCCATATTTTACATTTAATTCAGGATATGACAGTTCCTGCCCATGTTCGTAATGACGCTCATCCCGAGGGAGATCCTTTTGAAGATTGGTTAAAGAAAAATAATCCAATATCCGAAAATAATTTTAAAGTTAAAAAGATTAATAGTCTCAAAGAGGCTTTTGATTTTTTGGCAAATTTTACACATGATAATTTTTATAGTAAAGACACCTTACAAGATATTGAATTAAATAAGTTTAAAATAGTTAAAGATGATTTTTTGGGACATAGGAAAGAATATTTGATACACAATAAAGGTTATAAATTAGTCACCGTTGATAGAAGCGGTGTTGTGCCTATTTATGATATAAGAGATTTTAAAGTCTATTATGACTACTGGAAACAACTCCACCCTAAAGCCATAGGCTATAGTGCCGGAGTGATCAATTATTTTGAGAAAGAGTTTAAAAAAATTGATAAAAAACAAGAAAAAGAAAAGGATCTGGGTTTTTGGCAAGGGTTGAAAATTAAAACCTCAGAAGGTGTGTCGGATTTATGGGAAGGTTCTAAATACATCTTAGGAGATAATGTATTGGCTACTAGAAAGAAAGTTGATAATACCTATGAAGCAGGCAAGGAAAAAGTTGATGTGACCAAAAAATGGACTGTGCTATTCTCTAAATCATTTGCAGAAGTGACTGTAGATGGCACTAAATATATAGCAGGCAAAACTAAAGATGCTTGGAGTTGGTCCAAGAATAAAGTCGTCCAGGGTTATGACACTTTAGCTATTTGGAAAAACAAGGAAAGCGAAAAAGAGAATGATAAGGAAAATCAAACGGAAGAAAAAGATAAAAAAGAGGAAAAAGACCAAATTCTTGCTTCCCGGGAAGAGAGTGAAAAACCGAAAGATAAAGCCCGGGCCCAAGAGTCGGAATCATAAAATTCAACCGAAGATACGAGCGAGACTCGGCAAAACATTGATAATTCTTCGGAAAATTTGAAAAAAGAACAAACTCCTGAAAAGCCGGGTCGGGTTGTGGGAGTAAAATTCGTCTATGACGGCGACTCCATTCTCCTGGAAAACGGCCAAAAAGTCCGCTACATCGGCATTGACGCCCCGGAGCTGAATGATTCCGGGGCTGAGGACGACGAATGCCTGGCTTGGGAAGCCAAGGTGCGCAATATGGAGCTTTTAGGTCAAGGAGAGGTAAGAATAGTTAAGGATCCCGGGGCAAACAAAGACAAATACGGCCGGCTTTTGCGCTATATCTATGTCGGGGATGAACTCATAAACAAGACCCTGGTTCGGGAAGGCTTGGCTGAGCCTTTCTTCTGCCAACCCGGCTGGGAGAATTGCCCGGTAACGCGAGACAAAGACAAAAAAGAGATAATTTTGAATTCATACGAATATGCCCGGGATAACAACTTGGGCATTTTTTCTTCTTCCTGCATTTTTGACCAGGACAAGAAAGTGGCTCAAAAAGATTCTTTAGGAGAACAAAAAGTAAAGGGTGAAAAAGTTGAAGAAAAGAGCGAAGAAGAGAAAGAAGAGAAAAATGAAGGGGAAGATAAAATGAATATTCATCTTTTGGGTGGAGGCGACCCGAACCCTGAGCCGGAAAGCCCTTCTGAGTCAGATAGTCGGGAAGGAGAAAACAACAGTCAAGAAGAGGAGGAAACCGAAGAGAGTTCGAAGGAAAACGATTCTTCGGACAACGGAGACGAGCCCCAAGATTCGGATGAACAAGAGGATCAAAAGAAAAAGAGCGAGCCCGACCCTCCGAGTGTGGAATTGACACAAGCCCCGCCTCAATTAACCTCTTCCACCCAAGCCACCTTTACGGCCCAAATCCGAAACGCCTCCACCACTCGCTACAAACTGGATGGAGACAAGGCAACAACTGCCACCTCCACTATGGAATTCAAGGACCTGAAGGACGGCAAGCACGAATTCACGGCCGTGGCTACCAATACTTTGGGCGTTACTTCCACCTCCTTTAATTGGGAAGTGGATACAACCATTGAAGATCCGGTTATAACCAATTTACCTTATCATAAAAACAAATATTGGATAAACAAAAACAATATTAAGATTCAAGGAGAAAAAAGTCCGGATATAACCGAAATTTCTCTTGCTCCTGTCGGATCTTCAACTTCAACAGCGGTCTCTTTCGGCACCAATTCCGAACGAGAAAATTGGCACATCCCTTTTGATTTTAATTTTCCTTGCATTGATTTGAACTACTCACAAAATTTTATGGATTTATTACAAACAAAAATGTCATGTTTATCTCAAAAAAAAGATTTTAACAACCCCGAGCAATATCAAGATATCTATACCCGAAAAATTCAGATCACCGCCCGGGACCGTGCGGGCAATATCGCCACTTCTTCTTACGATTTTTCCATAGACAGTTTACCTCCCCGCATCGGCCCTCAAGAAAAAATGGCCCGAAAGCACTCCTCGGCCAATAATCAAGTTTATTTTTCCTTTGTTTTTATAGATGAAATTATTGATATAATGGTTTCTTCGCAAGGTAGTGATATTTCTCTTTTTCCCGACTCCGGGGTAAAAGAAACAAAATGGCAATATCAAAACGCTTCAAGTTCCGAATGGCAAAAAGTCGAACCGAATCACCATTTTGTTACCCAAACTTCAGCAAATGATTTTGGTAAATTGCAAAGTAATTTTTACGGCTTTCATTTAGGTTACAACAAAGATTATTATTTTCGGACGATAATAGAAGATAGGGCGGGTAATACAGCCACCCACACCCAAAAGAAAAAAATAGAAACCGGTAAACCCTATCCGGTGATAAGCGAGATCTATCCCAACGCCTCCACCACGGAATCCGGAGGAGAGTGGATCGAGCTTTACAATCCGAGCGACAAGGATGTTTCTTTGAAGGGGCACTCCCTGGACACCCCAACCTATGACAATGACGTCGAATTCACAGCCACCTCCACCATATCGTCCCACGGCTATTTCCTTATCGGAGATGATGATTGGACCCCGGATGACCGGGATTGGCCGGAGCCGGACCACAAAGAGACTATCACCTTAAAGAATTCCGGCGGAGTTATAACCCTAAAGGACGAGGAAGGAGAGGAGGTCGATTCTGCGGAGTACAAGAGATTGAGCCCCTTGGAGTCAATGGAAAGAAAGGCTCGCTTTGACTCGGACAGAGAAAAAATGAAAGAGGGAGGAGAGCATCACGAGCAGGGTAACGGCTGGGACACCGACGATCAAAGGGATGATTTCATAAAAAAGCATTCCCCCGAACCCCAAAACAGCTCCTCCACCCCGGAGAAGTGGAGTTTTTAGCAGAATTCAATTTTAGGGATGCGGCTCCCGCCTGAGAGCGCGACACAGCCAAAACGCGGGAGTTTTTTTCTTAAGACAATCTTGCTAAGCCAATATTTCATTTCCGAAATTAGTGATTTTTAATAAAAAACAGAAATAATCCCTTGATAATTTGTGTGAATATGCTATAATTATTTCAGAAATTTATTAAAATTAATAAAAAAATGAAATATATTGAGTTAATAGAAAAATTACAATCCCCGGTTTTTACTTTACAAGACTTAAAATTAGCCGGAATAAAGGTATATCCTTATCAGTTATCAAATTGGTCTTCTAAGGGTTATATTTCAAAGTTAAAAAACGGTATCTATATTTTAAATAAAGAAAAGAATAAAGTCCCGGGCCAGCATATAGCTTTTAGTTTAAACCCCAAAAGTTACCTTAGTATGGAGTGGGCATTGTTTAAATATGGTTTAATTCCGGAAATTGTAAATGCCTACACTTCCGTCACCGCAAAATCGGGGAGAACTTATCACAATAAAATGGGCACATTTATTTACAGGAGCGTAAAGAAAGAGCTTTTTTTTGGTTATTACAAAGAAAAAGAAAACGGTTTTCCTTATTTAATTGCCTATCCCGAAAAGGCCTTGGTTGATTTTTTATATTTAAATTCCGGCACCTTGGATACTAAGGAGGATGTAGAAGAATTGCGTTTAAATCAATTTGAATTGGAAAATTTGGATAAAAAGAAAATAGATGAATATGCTAGGGCAACTAATTTAAAGAAAATGAGTAAAATTTTAAAATTAATATTCGAATAAATGTTATTATTTGAGGAATTAAAAAAATACTACCCGGAAAATATATTTGAGGATAACAAGAATTTGGTTTTAGTGGAATATATACAGTATGAACTGCTTGATTCCATCTTCAAAATGAAAGGAAGTGAAAAAATTAGTTTTATGGGCGGAACGGCTATCAGAATAGTTTATGATAGCTCCAGATTTTCCGAGGATTTGGATTTTGATAATTTTGGTTTATCATTTGATGGATTTAGTGATTTATTAAAGAGAGTTGTTATTGATATGGAGCAAAAAGGTTTTGATATAGAATTTAAATTAGTTGAAAAAGGTGCTTATCATTGTTACATTAAATTTCCCGATTTGCTTTATAGGAATAATTTGTCCAACAATAAAGATGAAAAAATATTAGTTAGGATTGATACGGTATCCAAAGAAAAAAGATTTGAATCCAAGCTTGCCAAGCTTGATAAATTTGATATATATCAAGACATAAAAGTTAATCCGGTTGATATAATTCTAGCCCAAAAATTTATTACCATTATTCAGAGAAAGAGGCCTAAGGGCAGAGATTTTTATGACATTTCTTACCTCTTGGGTTTTAGTGCCCCGAATTATGATTTTTTAAAGGAAGAGTATGAAATTAAGGACAAAAAAGATTTGAAAGAAAAGGTTTTGAAAAAATGCGATCAAATCGATTTTAAGGAAATGGAGAGAGGCGCTCAACCTTTTTTAATTAACCCTGAAAAAGACAAGGAACGAATTTTAACCTTCAGGGAGTACATAGAGCAGAAATTATAAAATTTGGTTGCATCCAAAAAAATTAGGTATATAATTTGGTTATATCCAAAAAATTAATAAATCGTCCGTATTTTACCTTATCTCCCTGAATTTGCTCGGGGGCAGATGGGGATATTAGAAAAAGTTGATCTACTCAATTATGAAAATATTTTTACTTATCACAAAAGCCGAGGTGGGAGGAGCGCAGATGTCTGTGCTTAATTTGGCGCGCGGGTTAAAAGACAGAGGAGTAGAAGTCAAAGTCGGTTTCGGAGAAGGTGAGTTTTTACCCCAAGAATTAAAAAAAGAGGGAATTCCTTATACCAGATTCAAGAATCTAAAAAGAACTCACAATCCACTGATCAATCTTTTTTTTATCCGGGAGGTGAAAAAATATTTTGATAAAAACAAATTTGAGGTTGTGCATATAAATAGCTCCAACGCCCTTTTCGCCGCCCTCGGGGTTAAACTATCCCGCACCAAACCCAAAACGGTTTTTACTTTTAGAGGGATGTCCCTGTTGGATGACAATTACCGCCAAACCCCGTTTTTAAAGGTTTTTTACAAAATATTCTTTAAATTTTTCCTCAAATTTGTGGATGAACCGGTTTTTGTCAGCAAACACAATCTGGAGCTGGGTAAGAAATTGGGTTTGGTTAAAAAAGAAAACTTGGTTTATAACGGTCTTGATAAAAGTGTACTAAATTTTTATACACAAGAAGAGGCTAAAGAAAAATTACAATCCCACCTTAGCGCTTCTCACTCCAAGGAGGGGGGGAGCGGTTTTCTCCCCCTCTCCGAGGGGGAGATCAAGAGGGGGTGTGAAGACAAAGAGGAGATAGAGGGAGCTGTTAGAGGAGATTTTCCTTTTCAAGATTATTTCCTCATCGGCTCCATTGGCCGTCTGGCCTACCAAAAGAATTACGAATTCTTGATAAACATCTTCCCGGAAATACTAAAAATAAAACCCAACGCCATTGCCGTTATCATCGGCGACGGCCCCAAAAGGGAAGAATACGAGGAAATGATCCGAGAAAAAAAGCTTCAAAATAATATTTTTTTGGTTGGTTCTCTGAGTAATGCCTCACGTTATTTAAAGGCCTTTGATTTGTTTATTTTACCTTCCCGGTATGAAGGTCTTTCTATAACTCTGATAGAGACTTTGTTTGCCGGAGTGCCGGTTTTGACCACCCGGGTGGGCGGAAATCCGGAAACTTTGCCTTCAGAGCAAGAGCTTTATGAGTTAGATAAAGAAAAAGATTTTTTGGAAAAATTTAAAAAACTAATCTCAGAGGATCTGAGAGAGAGTATTATTCAGAGACACTTAGAAAAGTCTCAAGATTTTTATATCCAAAAAACTGTTAAGGGCTATATTGAGCTTTATAAAAATTAGTTTTATTAAAAAATTAAGGAAGCGGAAAAATAAAAGATAATTTTGTAAAAGTTAAGTCATAAAGATGGCTTCCGGATAGGTTTTTTGATTTTAATTTTTTATTTTTTCCAAGCTGGAATTTCCCTTCCTATTATTTTTTCTACTTCCTCAACTTCTTTCTTGTAAAAATTTTTTAATTTTTCTTCTTCTTCCTTGCTTAAAGGGGGATATGTTTTTTTTTGAAAAATAAAAGGTAACCCTATTTTTTTTATTAAGTTAGCCAGCTTGTCCCAGTTTTTACTTCTTAATTTATGGATCAAGCCCCTTCCTTTTATAAAAATTTTTTTATTTCTGGGGGCGAGAGTTTGGTTATAGTATTGTTTAATAGTTTTTTTATTAAAACCTTCACAGTCTACTTCTAAAAAGGCAGATATTTTTTTTAACTCTTTCTCCGGATTAGTTTTTAAATCTTCATAAATTAAAATTAATAATTTATCTTCTTTAAACTTTTTCAGCCAATCCTTTAGTGCTTGGGAATACAAACTTGATCCCGATTTTTCTTTTAATTTTTGTAGGTAAGAGTCAACAGTGCTTTCTTTTTTTCTGTGTAAGTTCCCATATTTCAAACCCGAGTATGTTTTTTCCACCGGGTTTCTTAGGACAGTTATGAATTTGGCCCCTGGAAGACATTTTTTTATTAAACCGGAATATTCTGGATTCATATAGGTGGGTGTAAATTCGCCTATAGCTTTATATTTAAAAGATTCTTTTTTTCCCGGAAAAAATTGTCTATACCAATCTAGTCCCTTATCATAAAACTTGTCAAAAAAATGGATTTCTTTTTTGTCAGGAGGTAGGTATATTTGCGGATGACTCTTTAAAATCTCTGCTAGCCAGGTGGTTCCTGATTTAGTGGCACCAATTCCTAAAAAATTGGGTAAAACCTTATTTTTATTAGACATAAGCTTGATTTATTTGTCTTGGGTGGTTACAATTAAAATTAACCTAAATTATCAGTTTTTAGTTTTATTTTAGTTAATTTATTTATATGAAAGTATCTATTGTAACTTATGCTGACTTGGGAGATGTTGAGAATCTTAAAACTCCTACAATTTTACCTTTGATTGAAAAATTTTACAAGCAAAGGGAATTAAACCAAGTAATTTGCCGACAGAAGAAAAATTTTTATTTTCCTGACACTTTTGGAGCTTTAAATATTTTTTTTAAATTAATTTTGCGCGTGATTAAATTAATAAAACCTAAATTTCAATTAAGAGTTTGGGAACAAAAAATTTTTGATTATTTTGCCATTAAAAAATTAAAAAAAGCAGACATTATTTTTGTTCATCCCGTAGTTTTTCCCAAAGTAATAAAAAAAGCCAAAAAACAAGGATCGATACTTGTAGGAATAGCCACCACTATTCACCCCAAGCAAAGTGGAGAACTAAAAAGAAGGGAGCCGTTTTTTATTGCCGGGGAAAATTTTGAAGAAAAAGTTTTTAATAATAAGGAAGAATTTTTAACTGATAGTTGCGATTATATTATAACTTTATCTGATTTTGCCAAAGAAACTTATGTACAAGAAGGTCATTCTTCGAATAAGGTTTTTGTGGCTACTACTGACATAAATATTGCAAAATATAAGCCCGCCCCGGAAAAGAAGAAAAATAATTTTCAGGTTTTATTTGTAGCCAATCTACTATTAACCAAGGGTTTGCATTACTTATTAAAAGCTTGGGAGGATTTAAACTTGAAAAATGCGGAGTTGGTGGTGGTGGGTAAATTTCCTGAAGCTTTAAAAAATAAATATTATACAGGTATAGATAAGATGAAATCTGTAAAATTAGTTGGCCAGGTTAAAAATATTATAGATTATTATCAGGAATCTTCAGTATTGGTTTTGCCCACCTTGTCCGAAGGTTTTCCTAAGGTGGTAATAGAGGCCATGGCTTGCGGTTTGTCGGTGATAACCACTAAAGCCGGAGGGCAATTAATAGAGAATGGTCAAAATGGTTTTGTAGTTCCTTTTCGTAACTCGGAAGCTATAAAAGAAAAAATAAATTTTTTGTATAATAATCCCAAAGAAGCGGAAAGAATAGGAAAAAAGGCGCGGGAAGCGGTTTTGAATAAACAGTCTTTTGCTGAGCAAGCTTATAACTCATATAAACAAATAATAAAAAATGAATTTTCTAATTAGAGATGATGATTTAAATTATTTTTCTTCTTTAGATGATATTAGAAGATGGTATGAGGATATTTTTGCCTTAAATATTCCGGTTAATTTTGCTACTGTGCCTTTAGTAAAGCCTCTTAGTGATGTATATCCAAAAAATTTAGCCCCGGAAGATAAGGAATATTCTATCGGCCTAAATAAAAAGCTGGTTTCTTATATTAAAAATAATCCTTTAATTGAGATAATGCAACATGGTTGCCATCATGAAACGCGAGGTGGAATTTTTGAATATAGTCGCAAGAAGGGCTTAATTTCTCAAACCCTAAGAGGCAAGGAAGAGTTGGAAAAAGTTTTTGTGCGGGAAATTAAAGTTTTTGTAGCTCCCCATGATCGGATTTCTAACCATGGTTTAAAGGCTCTTGAGAAGGCCGGGTTAGATATTATCAAGGCCAAGGGCTGTAAAAATTTTATTTTTAGCCCCAGAGGAATAAAAAATTATAGCAAGATGCTCAGTCACCGCTTTAAATTCATAAGCCAAAAAAGATTTCCGGCCTATCCTTATGTTCTTGATTTTGGCGGTCATAAACAAGCTTATTCCTATCGTCTGCGAGGAGATAATTTAGACGAGCTAAAAAGAGGTCTAAAGTATTCTATAAATAAAAAAGGAAATTTTATAATCACTGCTCATCTACATAATTTTAGTCAGAAAAGAAAAGAAGATTTATTAGAGCTTATTAAAATAGCTCAAGAAAAGAAAGTCAACTTTATTTTTGCCTCAGAGCTTTTTTCAAAATAAATAATTTTAAATGAAAAATAAAAAAATTAAAATAATTTATATTTTAACCGGCTTGCATACGGGTGGAGCCGAGGTGCTTTTGCGGGATTTTTTAAAGAAATTGGATAAAGATAGGTTTGACCCTTTAGTGGTTTCTATTATGCCGGGAGGGGAAATTGCCGGGGAGATTGCCCGTGCCGGAACTCGAGTTGTTTCTTTGAATATAAAGAGAAAATGGAATTTTTTTTCTTTGTTTTTTAAATTTAGAAAAGTAGTAAAAAGAGAGAAACCAGATTTAATCCATGCCCATCTTTTTCATGCCTGTATTGTTTCCCGGTTTATTAAAATTTTTTACAAGAATATTATTACAGTCTCCACTATTCATAATGAAAGTTTCGGGCCCAGGATAAGAGATTTTATTATGCGGTTTACAGACAGGTGGTCGGATTTCAATATCGCGGTTTCTCAAAAAGTGGCCCAGGTTATGGTTGAGAAAAAAGTGGTTTCGGAAAATAAAATAGAAACAATTTACAATGGCATAGATTTGGAAAAATTTTCTCCTTCTTTAATTGACTACAAGCAAGAGATTTTACCTGAGTTTGGTCTGCCTCCTCAAACATCTTTATTTTTATCTATAGGCAGGCTTTCTCCGGCTAAAGGTTATAATCTTTTACTTCTCGCCTTTGCCGAGGTTTTAGAAAAAAAACCGGATTTAGCCTTGATTATTTTAGGCGAGGGAAAGGAGAGAGAAAATTTGGAGAAAATAATCAAAGAGCAAAAATTGGAAAAAAGAATTTTTTTACCGGGAAATAAAAAAAAGGTGGTTAAATATTTACAAGCATCTGATTTATTTGTCCTACCTTCTCTTTGGGAGGGTTTACCCACGGTTATTTTAGAGGCTATGGCCTGCCAACTGCCAGTAGTTGCCACTCGAGTGGGAGGAGTGGAAGAAATTGTAGAAAACAATGGCTCTGGATTTTTAGTTTCTCCCCAAGATCCGGAAGAGCTAAAAGACAAATTGTTTCACTTTTTAAATTTAACAGAAGAAGAAAGAAAAAAAATGGGTAAGAAAGGGAGAAAAATTGTTGAAGAGAAATTTTCTTTATCTTTAATGGTTAAAAATCAGGAAAAATTATATTGGAATTTATGGAAAAAGAAAAAATAAAAGTTATTTATATAGTTGGAATAGGTCGTAGTGGTTCTACCTTGTTAGAGCGCATTATTGGTGGAGTAGACAAGGTTTGGCCTTTGGGAGAGATTAGAAGCTTAAAGGACTATATAGAGAAAAGAAATTCTTCCCGTTTCAGTCAAAAGAAATTTTTAGATGAAGACGGCAAGCCTGTAGAAGAATCTTTTTTTTGGTCTCCGATATATAAAGAAATTAAGGAAAAAAAATTAAAACTTTTTGATAAACATCATAAATTCGGGGTTAAAAAATTTTTTAAGACCATTAAACAAAAGAAATATTCCGGAGATGAGGAAAAGGTTTTAAGATTAATAATGGAAAGAGCCCAAGAAGTGGAAGGGGGGGATGTAGACTACCTTTTGGATGCCTCTAAAATAATAAGCAGATTAACCCTTTTGAGTAAGCAAAAAAATATTGAGCTTTATGTCATTCATTTGGTTAGGGATGGTCGGGGGGTTATAAATTCTTTTGCCAAAAATGGAGAAAGTTGGATCAAGATTCTTATTCGTTGGATTATCAACAATTTATTTATAAATTTTTTTATCAAACCGCGAATTGAAAAGGAAAAATTTATACAATTAAGTTATGAGCTTTTTTCTCAGGATCCGAAAAAATATTTAGAAGAAATTAACCGGAAATTTGGTTTGGATATTGACTTGGATAATTATTTGGCAAAGGCTAATCAAAAAAAGACTTATTGCATTTCCGGAAATAAGATGCGCTCCCAGGATATCTCAGAGATTAAAGCTGATCAGGCCTGGAAAAAAAATTTATCTTTTTTTAAAAAAATGTTTTTAACTATTTTAATTTATCCTTTTAATAAAATTTGGGTTTATAATGAAAAAAGAAAATAAAATCAAAGTTATCTATATAACCGGCTCGGGCCGAAGTGGCTCTACGCTTTTAGATAGAATAATATCCAGTGCTGGGGAATGTTTTTCTGTGGGCGAACTTAAGTTTTTAGGTGACAATTTGAATATGGCAGATTCCCTGCAAAAAGAAAATAAAAGATTTTGTGATTTAAGTGGCAAAAGGTTAACGGAATCAGAGTTTTGGAAGGATATTATAGAAGAAATAAAAAGGAATGATTTAAAAATTTTTGGGCGTCAAGGAAAAGATAAATTTAAATTGTTTTTTTCTTTATTTTCCCCTAAATTAAGTAAAGGCAGTAAGTATGATGATAAAAAAATTTTGGGATTAATATTAAGAAAGGCGCAAGAGTTTAAGGGAAAAAATGTGAAGGTATTGGTGGATTCGTCTAAAAGTTTGCGCAGACTTATTTTTTTATCCCGAGATGATATTGATTTGTATGTTGTTCATTTAGTCAGAGATCCCAGAGGACATATTTATTCCCTGCGTAAAAAGAAAAAAAATTTCCTATATTTATTTTTTCGTTGGCTAAAGTTAAATTGTTTAATTTCTTTATATTTAAAAATATTTTTTCCGGAGCGTAAAAAGTTAAATATTAACTATACTTCTTTTGTAAAAGATCCGGAGAAATATATTGAAATTATTAATCAAAAGTTCGGAATTAACATTTCCCCAGATAATTATTTAGAAGAAACCAATAAAGATATTGATTACACTTTTGCCGGTAATAATATGCGAGGCCAAGAGATAAAAGAAATTAAATTGGATGACAAATGGCGAATAGGAATGCCTGGATATCAAAAGATTATGCTTTCAGTTTTAGCTTTTATTCCCAATAAAATTTATGGACAAAAAAATTAAAATTTGTTTTGTTTCGCCTTTTGCTTACGGTTTATTTAACTCCCAAGCTGATTTGAAGTTTGGAGGTGCCGAGGTGCAGATGTATTTATTAGCCACTGAATTGGCACGGGACAATGATTATGAAGTTAGTTTTGTGGTTCTTGATTTGGGACAAGCCCGGAAAGAAGAATATAGCGGAGTAAAAGTTTATAAGTCTTTCCGTAGAGGAAGGAATTTATTTAATTTAATAAAAGCTCCTTTTAAGTTGTGGCAGGTTTTGAGGAAAACAAAGCCGGATATAGTGATAAGCCGGGCCCATGGGGTTGAGCCGGGTTTTTGCGCCCTATATGCCAAATTAAGCAGAAGCAAATTTATTTATAGTATTGCCAGTAATAGCGATGTTGGGGGAGAGAGATTTAAGGGCCTTAGAGGAAAAATTTTTCAGTTCGGGTTTAGAAACGCTGATTTATTAGTGGCTCAAAGTCGGGATCAAATTAAGATTTTAGAAAAAAAATATCCTTCAAAAGCTCAAAAAGCGGTTTTAATAAAAAATAGTTTCCCCTTGAAAAACTTAACAGAAGAGAAAAAAAATATTCTCTGGGTAGGAAGTTCGGCTGATGTAAAGAGACCGCAGATATTTTTGGATTTAGCCCAAGAATTTCCCGGGGAAAAATTTGTTATAATTATTACCAAGAGCACAGTTAATCTTGAATTATGGAAAGAAATTAAAGAGAGGGTAAGAGAGATGAAAAATGTCCGGTTTTTTGAAAAAGTTAATTTTATCGAGATAGACAAATATTTTGCCCAAGCTAAAGTTTTTGTGAATACTTCTGTCTTTGAAGGTTTTCCTAACACTTTTCTCCAAGCCTTAGCTACTCAAACTCCGCTTTTAAGTCTAAAAGTGGATCCGGATGATTTTATTATCAAAAATAATTGCGGCTTGGTTTGCGGTGATGATTTTGAGAAATTGAAAAATAACCTAAAAAGACTTTTGGAAAATCAGGAAGAGAGAGAAAAAATGGGCAGGCAAGGCCAGGAATATTTAAAACAAAATCATGATATTAAAAAGAATATAGAAGAATGGAAAAAATTTTTAAGAGTCTAAAATAATTCTTTAAATTGAGGACCATTGCCAAATTCTTTCTCTATTTTTAGATTATTATCTTTGGTTTTTTTAAAAATAGCCCCATCTACCCTGGTATTAGCTCCCTGGTTAGACCCGATTATTAAAAGACCCTCTTCTTCCAAGGATTCTTTCAAATTGTTTATTATTTGTTGAGCTGTTTGATTTTTAAAATAGGAAGTATTTAAGACATTCATAGCTCTTATCACATCAAATTTTTTATCGGTTTTTTTAGTTAAATCGTAATTTAAAAATTGGAAATTTTTATATTTTTTTTCTGTTTCTATGGCCAGATAACTAAATAATTTTATTTTTTTAACCCCAGTTTGTTTAGAATTTTTTAAGAAGTTTTTGTAAACTTTTTTTATTATAAATTTTACCAATTTGTTTAGGGGATAAAGATAAGAATTTTCCGGTTTGGTGGTGTTGAAAACAAACGGAGGAAATATTATTTGTAGAAGATTTCCTTTTTCATCCCGAGCTATTTTAAGCCTTCCCTTTTGATAAATAAATATTTCCGAGTCTTTGTCAGAGGCGTAATATTGAAAAGAATGCAGTGAGTTTTTAAGTAGTTGATGAAAAAAATCTACAGCAGTTCTACCATCTGACACAGCCGTGTCATGAATTTTTAATTTCTTATTTTTGGGAAAATTTTTATTAAGGAAATTTATTATTTTTTGGTTAAACTCCGGGAAGCGATTAAGGGAAGTCCTTTTGTAAACCCCATTACTTAAACTGAATTTTTTTAGTATAATCTCTTCCCATTTCAGGGCTTGGGATTTGTCTATATTCTTTAACTCCGGATAAAGATCTATGGCTATAAATTTTCTTTTATTCCAAAAGTTGCCCAGATCTTTTTTCCTTAGTTGTTTTTTATTGTATATTCCGAATTTAAGCATGTTTATTTTTAATTTTTTTTATGTTAACATTTTATCATAAATATTAGGGAAATTGTATGAATAGAAAACGCATTGCTATAGTGATTAATAGTTTAAAATTGGGCGGAGGAGCGGAAAAAGTGGCCACAACCCTGGGCTCAGAGTTGAACGAGCGGGGATACGGGGTTGTTTTTTTAGTTTTCCAAAAAGCAGAGGTAGAATATAAATTTAAGGGCGATTATTTAAATATAGGAAAAGATATAAAAATTAAAAACAGTTTCGGAGCTTTTTGGGCTATTTTTAGAAGAGCTAAAAAAATTCAAATATATTGCCGGAATAATGATATTAGCACTTTAATTTCTTTTATGGAAGAGGCAAATTTTGCCTCAATCGTAAGCAAAATATTTTTTAAGAACAAGGCCAAAGTTTTAGTTTCAGTTCGCGAAGATCCTCGTTTCAAAAAAAAGATAGCCAAAATTCTTATGAAGATTTTACATCCCGGGGCGGACAAGGTTGTTGCTAATAGCCAAAAGGCAGAGAAAGTTTTGCAAGAAAATTTTGGCATTAAAAAGACTGTAAACATTTATAATCCCCTGGATTTTGATAAAATTTTAAAGCTAAAGACCGAGGCTATTTCGCCTGAAGAGGAGGTTGTTTTTTCCTCTGGTTTTATTTTTGTTAATATAGGGAGGCTAACCAGGCAGAAGGGACAATTATTTTTATTAGATTCTTTTAAGGAAGTTTGTCAGACCAATCCGAGGGCGAAATTAGTAATAATTGGCGAGGGAGAACTTAAAAAAATTTTAGAGGCCAGAATTGAAGAATTAAGTTTACGAGATAAAGTTTTTCTTTTAGAGGGCAAGGATAATGTTTATAAATATCTTGCCCGGAGCGATTGTTTTGTATCCTCCTCTATTTGGGAGGGGCTCCCCAATACTTTAATAGAGGCCTTGGCAGTGGGTCTGCCCCTTATATCCACTGATTGTTTGACCGGACCCAGGGAAATAATAGCCCCGGATATTGAATTGGATAAACAAATAGGCTACCCTTACCAGGGAAAATTTGGTTATTTAGTCAAAACCAAAGAAAATTATTTATCTCAAGGTCAAGAAAAGGAGATTTTGTCTCAAGCTATGAAAAGTATGATAAAAGAAAAAGATAAATTTATTTTTTCCAGGAAAGACTTGGCAAAATTTGAGTTAGACTCAGTAGTAAAAAAATGGGAGGATTTGATAATAAATTAATTTATGAAAATATTATTTATTGCCCCCAGATTTCACACCAATTTATATTTTCGCGTAAAAGCCCTTAAGGATGGGGGCCATGATGTTTACTTTTTTTCTTTGTATAAACAAAACTCTGAGGCCTATGATATTTTAGAGCCTGTGGTGTTGCAGTCTTCAAAGTGGAACAAAATTTTTCCCAAGGCAGAAAAACTTTTAAAAAAGGGAAAAAATTTTTGGAAAATTAAAGCCAATTTTCCTGTTAGAAAAGATTTGAGAAAAAAAATAAAAGAAATTAATCCAGAAGTAGTAATTATAAAAAACTTACAAGGCATACTTTCTTTATATTCCCTGTGGTATGCCCGTAAGTTCACGGACAAGGTTTTTCTTTTGATCCAGACCGATAAACACCACATAAAAAGCAAAAAGAAGAAATTTATTGTTTGGGTTTTAAAAAAGTTTTTTAAAGTAAAAAATATTATTAGTCCTTTAAAAAATATTTTGGATCAAAAGGATGATTTTTTTCAATTCGTTCCTTTTGTGGTTGAAGCTAAGGATTTTAATAAGGAATATTTTCAAGGTGACCGAATTAATATTTTAAGCATCGGAAAGTTTATGAAAAGAAAGGACCACTTAAGTTTACTCAAAGCCGTAGATATGTTGAAGGATAAATATAAAGTTTCCGTGACTATAGTGGGTGAGAAAACCGAAGATAAAACTTGGTTAGAACTTAAGGAATATATTAAGAAAAATAATTTGGAAAAAACAGTTAATGTGATTTCCAACATTAATTATTTAGAGATGAATTCGATTTACAGCAAGAATGATTTATTTGTTTTGCCCAGCTATGATGAGCCGGCCGCTTATTCGCCGGTGGAGGCCATGGCCGCCAAGTTGCCGGTAATCTGTAGTGACACCTGCGGAACCAAGTGTTATATTGAAGAAGGAGGAAACGGATATATTTTTAAAAGCAAGGATTATAATGATTTAGCGGATAAAATTGAAAAAGTAATAGAAGACAAGAATAAGCTGATAAAAATGGGAGAGAAAAGCTTTAATAAGGCAAGACAGGAACATAATAAGAATATTTTTTTAAATTTTTTGAATGGAAAAATATTATGATCAAAAAAATAAGAGATTGGTATTTATTAAAGAGCAGGCCAGCGCAGATTTTTGGGACAAACATTGGGATTTTAAGAATTTTAAAGAAGAGGTAAAGGAAAAGGCTAAAGATGATTTTGTTTGTAAAATGACTAAAAAATATTTAATTTCCTCTTCCAGGGTTAAAATTTTAGAAGGGGGTTGCGGAGATGGTCATTTTGTTTATTCCTTAAACAAGGATGGTTATAATGCCTATGGAATAGACTATGCCTCGCAAACGATTAAGAAGATAAAACAAAATTTTCCCAAACTTCAGGTTTATGAAGGAGATATTAGAAAAATTGATTTTCCCAAAAATTTTTTTGATGCTTATTAGTCTTTGGGAGTGATAGAGCATTTTTATTATGGATATGAAGATATTTTGGCAGAAATGAAAAGAGTCATAAAAAAAGATGGGTATCTTTTTTTAACTTTTCCTTATATGAGCATTTTAAGAAAGTTAAAAGTTAAATTTAATAAGTATAAGAAGTTTAAAGACACTACTGAACCGGATAATTTTTATCAATTTGCCCTGGATTATAAAAAAGTTTTATCAGATTTAGAAAAAATTGGTTTTGAGCTGAAAAATAAAAAATTTTTAAATGGGAAAAAGGGTTTGAAGGATGAGATAATTGTTTTAGAGCCTTGGATTAGAAAAATTAATCAGGGCCGTGGATTTATTTATAAATTTTTAAGAAAAATATTGTCTGTAACGCTGGATTTTTGGGCTGCCCATTCCGTGCTCCTAATTTTAAAAAATAAAACAAAGTTGAAATGAAAAAGATAAACAAGAATATTTTAATTCATATAGGTTATAACAAAGCGGGAAGCACGTATTTACAAAAATTTTTTTTCCCAAATTTACCAGTAAATTTTAATCGTTTGAATAAAGATTATCTATTCCAATTAGAAAATATTAAAGATAAAAAAATTTTCTATAATAAACTTCCTACTATTTTTTCTAATGAATTTTTTGTGGACAGCTTTGAATATAAGAAAATAGCTAAAGATTTAAAAAAATTTTTTCCACATCCCAAAATTTTAATTATTATAAGAAACCAATTCGATTTTGTTGCTTCTTTGTATTCTTATAGAGTTTTGAGAAAGGCGGAGTATAGAAGTTTTAACAATTTTGTTAAAGAAAAGGAACACGAGGGAGAGTTTAAAAACTTGGAATATGAAAAAATAATTAGTTATTATATTGATTTATTTGGTAAAAATAAAGTTTTAGTTTTAGCTCTAGAGGATTTAAAAATAAATTCTGTTTTGTTTAAAGAAAAAATACTAAATTTTATTGACTTGGATAATCAAAATTTGTTAATACAAAAACAAAAAAAGGTTAACAAAACAACAAAAAAAAATTTTTATAATAAAAATTATTCGTTTAACTAATTTTTTGTTTTGTATTTTTCAAAAATTATGTTTATATTTTTTTAATATTTTAAAATTAAAATTTACCGGGAAAAAAACAAGGAGGATTTATAGAAAGATTAAAAAAATACTTATTTTGTTTTTAGATATTATTCCAGGTAAAAAAATTGATGATAATAAAATAAAGGAGGAATTTTTAGCTAAATACAGAGAGAGCAACCAAAGAACAGAAAAAATTACAGATTTAAATTTAAAAGAAAGGGGATATTATTAATCACATTAGTCATGAATAAGTTATTTAAGACAATTGGTAAAATTGAATTTTTAAGAAAAAGGTTTTTGTCTTTTTCTATCTTTTTGCATAATTATTCCTATTCCCTAATTAAAAAATTTTTACTCAAACCCGGGGAGCCTCATCCCAAGCTTGAAATAATGGATTATCATGGATTTTTTTGTGAAAATATTAGCAAGGATGAAACTGTTATTGATATTGGTTGCGGAGATGGCGGGGTAGCCGCCAATTTGACTTCTAAAGCCAAAAAAATTATAGGAATAGACAAGGACGAAGAAAAAATAAGAAAAGCTAAAGAAAAATACAATTACTCCAATTTATTATTAATTTCGGGAGACGCTATTAACTATGATTTTTCTTCTTTGGGTGTGGAAAAATTTGATAAAATAATTTTATCTAATGTTTTAGAGCATATACAAAACAGAATTCCTTTTTTAAAAAAGTTACATAAAATTTCAGACACTATTTTACTCCGAGTGCCTATGCTTAGCAGGGATTGGCTGACAGTTTATAAAAAAAATAATGGATATAAATATATGCTTGACCCCACTCACTGTGTTGAATATACTGTTAAAGACCTGAAAGAGGAATTAGAAAATTCCGGTTGGACTATTAATGATTATTCTCTAAATTTTGGGGAATTTTGGGGAATAGTTAAAAAGAAATGAAAATTTTATTTACTACTGCCAAAAAGGAAGCGGTTTCTACAATTTTAAATTTAGAGAAATTAAAGTTACTTCAGGAAATAGAAGGAGTTGATTTTAGGGCTTTTGGAGATGATTTTGAGAATTATGATATTATTTTAGTAATGGGCTATGAAGCTGAAGTTGAAAAAATAAAAGACAAGGCGCCCAAATCCTTAGTCGGAGTTATTGATCCCAGGCCGGGATTAAAAAAACAACCGGAAAAGGCTGACTTTATTTTAACCAATGGGATTGAGATGAAAGATTATTATAGTTATTGCACTCAGAATTTTTTTGATTATTATATTTATCCTCAAGTTAGTGGTGGGCCTAAAAAACACAAGAATCAAGATAAAGTTGTTATTGGCTATCACGGCAACAAAATTCATTTAGAAGAGATTTTTCCCAGAATTTCTCAGGCTCTGGAGTCTTTGGGAAAATTGTTTAAAGTGGAATTAAAAGCTATTTACAACTGGGAAAAATTGGGAAAAGTTAGTTGGAAGCCTAAAAGTTTTAGTTTGACTTATGTTCAGTGGAATAGTAAAGTTTATGAGGAACATTTGTCTCAAGTTGATATCGGAATTATTCCCGATTTAATTCCGATTCAGAAAGAGGATAGAATAAAGAAAAAGGCCTCCACTCTTCGCAAAAAATACAATGAACACCAAGCTGATTATTTATTAAGGTTTAAACCCACCAGTAATCCCGGCAGGATTTTCCCATTTATGCAATATGGAATTCCGGTGGTCTGCGACATGTTCCCTTCCGGCCTTCAGTTAATTGATGACGGCCAGGATAGTTTTATTGCCTACAGTTCGTCCGCTTGGTTTTCAAAATTAAAATCTTTGGCTGAGGATTCCGAGTTGCGACAGGAGATGGGAGACAATTTTAGGGCCAAGTTTCAATCTGGGTATTCCCCGGAAATTTTAAACCAAAATTTAATAAAATTTTTTTATTCATTACTTAACAAAAAATAAATTATGATTATTTTAGGAGTTCGCCATGGTCATGATTCTTCCGCAGCAATTGTTGTAGATGGCCAAATTGTAGCCGATGTTCAGGAAGAAAGGTTTACCAGGCAAAAAAACGATACCTCTTTTCCTATTAATGCTATAAATTATTGTTTAAAAACGGCCGGAGTTTCCAGCCGGGATATTGATATTTTAGCTATCCCTAATTCAGTAATTCAGGAACAATTTTTTAGTTTTTTTGATATTCCAAAGAAAATTTTACCTTCTAAAAAAATTAATTTTAAAGAAAAAATAAAAAAAACTATAATAGATCCCTATTCACAAGATAAAAATCTTCCCGTGCTACCTCTTTATCAGAAAAAATTTAAACTTTCTGAAAAATGCAGAATTGAATGTATAGATCATCATTTAAGCCACGCTGCTTCAGCTGCTTATACTTCCGGCCTGGACCGGGAAAAAGCCCTGATAGTAACCATGGATGGGAGTGGAGAAAATGTATCTAATGCAATTTGGAGATGGGAGAATAATAAAATAGAAAAATTGGTCTCTTTTGACCGTACATCTTCCCTGGGTTATTTTTATTCCACGGCCACAGAGGCAATGATGTGGAGACATGGGAGCGACGAATGGAAAGTTATGGGCCTGGCTCCTTACGGCAAGCCCCAACCCGGGATATTAAAAGAATTTCATCCTGAGTTTAAGGATGGCAAATTTGTTAAAGGGGTTGATTTTGGAAATTTTGGAAGATGGAACGATCACGGCGCTAACCATTATCATTCTCAGTTAGCAGCCAAAATGGTGCCGTTAGTAGAAAAGCTGGGCAGGGAGAATTTTGCCGCTGAGGCACAAAGAGTTTCCGAGGAGCAAGCTTTGAACCTTATACTTCCTTGGCTGGAAAAAGAGGGAGTTACTAAAATTTTGTGTGCAGGCGGATTCTTTTTAAATGTAAAACTTAATAAAAGATTATGGTATTCAGATAAGCTGGATTTTCAATGGATATATCCTAACTGCGGGGATTCGGGCTTGGCAGTTGGTTCAGCTCTGTATGCTTATCACAAACATAAACCCGAAGCTACCATAAAGAAATTAGACCATCTTTATAAAGGCCCGGAGTTTAGTGATGAGGAGATAAAGAAAATTTTGGATGATAAGTTGTTGGATTATGAATTCAGTGAAAACCCCAGCAAAACGGCAGCGCAATACCTTTCCCGGAATTTAGCAGTGGCTTGGTTCCAGGGCAGGATGGAGACCGGCCCCCGGGCGCTTGGCCACAGATCTATTTTAATGAGCCCTTTGAGAGCGGAAAATAAAGACATCATAAACAAGAAAATAAAATTTCGAGAGGAATTTCGTCCTTTTACCCCTTCTATGATTTATGAAAAACATACGGATTATATAATTAAGCCCAGAGACGAGGAATATATGGTTTCTTCTTTTGAGGTTAAAGAAGAGAAAAAGGATAAAATTCCGGCTGTGGTTCATGTGGATGGAACCAGTCGGCCCAATATGGTGAAAAAAGAAATTAATCCTGGTTATCATGAGTTAATTAAAAATTTTGGCGAGATTACCGGAGAATATGTAGTTTTAAATACTTCTTTTAACATAAAGGGCGAGCCCATTGTTCTACATCCCCGGGAAGCTATTAAATGTTTTTATGACACCGGTTTAGATGTTTTAGTGATGGGCAGTTATGTTCTTAAAAAATCTCATGTAAAGCACTTGGATAATAAAAATCAAGATGAATCAAGACATAAAGAATAAAAAAATATTATTTATTCATCACGGCAAAGTTTTGGGAGGCGCTCCTGTAAGTTTATTAAATACTATCAAGGGCTTAGAAAAATTGGGCTGTAAAAATATGAAAATTTTATTTGCCCATAAAGACATGAAGCCTTTCTTTAAGCAGAATTGCCAAGCCGGTAGCGGGGATTTATACAATCCCTGTTTATATTTAGGAAGAGTTTTAATAGGTTGGGCTAAACTAACTCCCAAAAAGATTTTTTTGTTAATCCGGGAAACTATATTGCTACCTTTTAGTGTTTATAGGCAATACCGTATTTTTAAAAAAGAGGATCCGGCTATTATCCACCTTAATTCTTCTATATTGTTTTCTTCCGCCATTGCCGCTAAAATATCCGGATGTATTGTGGTTTGGCATATAAGAGAGATTTTATTGGAAAAAAGGTTTGCCTTTCGCAAAAAATTTGCCGGTTGGCTAATAAGAAAATTGGCTGATAAGGTTATAGCTATTAGTTATGCCGAAGCCAAAAGTGTAGGTAGCCGGGAGGGCGATAATGTGGAGGTGGTTTTTAATTTCTTAGATTTTACTAAGTTTGATTACAAAAAATTTAATCAAGAGGAAGAAAAAAGAAAGTTAGGATTTAAAGATGAGGACAAAATTGTTTTATGTCTTTCTAATCTAAGCCCCCGGAAAGGAACTTTGGAAATAATCCAATCACTGAACTACTTAAAAGAAAATATTTATATATTATTAGTGGGAATAAGTCGAGAAGATTTGAAGAAAAAATCATCTCCGGGCAGTTATTCTCATCAGGTTTTCAAGTCTCTTTGTGAGACAGAAGAAAAAAAGGTTATTTTTTACGGTTTTCAGGAAGAAATTATAAAATATATAGCTGCTTGTGATTTGTTAATAGCTCCTTGGACTTCTCCTCATTTTGCTCGTCCTGTTTTTGAGGCCTGGGCAATGAAGAAGGGGGTGATTGCTTTTGATATTCCGGGCATATCAGAAAATATTGATAACGGAAAGAATGGGGTTTTGGTTAAGGATAGATCGGGCAAGTCTTTGGCAGAAGCTATTAATAATATTATTTTTTCTTCAGATAAATTAAATAAAATGGGAGAGGAGGGCTACAAAAAGGCTGATAAATTTTTTCGACAAGAAGTTAATGTCAAAAAAATATATAATCTTTATAAAGATCTTTTAGGCTAAATCGGGATAATATTTTTTTAGATGTTGGCATTCCCTACAGATTTCTTTTATAAATTTTTTATCTTCTTTGTCTAATAATTCAGAAGCACTACCCTTGTCCAAAGTTCTTATTTTATAGGAGTTAAAGTTATTTTTTTGAGCCGGCTTGAGCCAGCCAATATTGTATACTTTATTTTTTTCTATCTCCCTCATTTTCTCTTTGGTGCTGTTTTGCACTATTTTTTTTATTTCTTTTTCTTCTAAATTTATTTCTATAAAATCCAAGACGGTTTTAAGAATTTTCTCAGGATTCTTTACCATGTTTTCATATTTTATAATAAGATGCTTGGTTTCTTTGATTTTGGGAATATAATAATCTATATATTCCGCATATTTTTTTATTCCAAAATTAGGGTCGCGGAGAAATTTTTTAAAATTATCATTAATTTCAGTATTTTTTTGCCTAAACAAACATTGGTAATAATAGGACTCCATTACTCTTTCCGGGTGTCTGATTTGAAAAATTACTCCCTTGGGGCGCCTGACTTTGTTTAGAAATGGTTTATAAGAATATTCTTGAAAATTTTTTTCCGGACGCATTCCATGAACAAAATATAGACGAGGCAAGGAAAGATTTGGGTAGCAAATATCAAAAATCATATTTTTTAAAGGTAATTGATATTTTGAAGCTATGGCTTGGCATACCATATATCTTAACCAAGTTCTTCCGTATTTGGGGAATTCTATGTGTGTGAAATAGTCATCTGATCGAGATAAGTGGTATACCTGAAAAGGAGATTTTTTGTATAAACCCCATCTTTTAAGAATTTGTTCAGTTTTTAATTTTATAAAATTTTTCATTTTATTAGCTTTAAAAGTTTTTTTGCAAAAGAATTCATATCATACTCCTTGGTAGTCAAATTTCTGGCATTTTTTCCTATTTTTTCTCTTAGGTCTTTATTTTTGTTCAATTTTTTTATGTTTTTACAAAAATTATCTATATTATTTTCACTAAAAATTAAATGGATATTGTTTTTATTTTTTTCTGGCTCCCAAAATCCTTTGTACTGGGAGATTATAACCGGCTTGCCACAAGACATGGCTTGCAGGCATACACTTTGACCCGAAGGTTGGAAAGTCTCTTTTATGGGTATTATAACTATTTTGCATTTTTGGTAAAATTTTTTAATTTCTTCATCGGTTAAAATATAATTTTTCCAATCTCCTCCATTAATATGTTCTAAGTTTGAGGGGAGCTTAGCTTGACTTAGAATTTCACTCTTGCTTATAAATTTGAATTTTTCTTCAGGCATTCTTTGGGCTAATTTAATGGCCATCTCCCAGTTTCTGGCTTTATCATTTCCTATACTGAAGATATAATTTTCTTCTTCTATGTTTTTATTAGGTTGCCAAAATTTTGTATCTACAGCAAAAGGCAGAAAATGAATTTTATTTTTATCTTTAACCAATGATTGGGCCAAGTTGAATTCCCCTCTACCTAAGAATATTCCTAATTCAGAATTCTTAATTAATTTTTTATATACAGCTTTTCCAATTTTATTTTTTAGCCAGTTTAAATTTTCGTTTTCAGTGTTGGCTAATTGGCCCATGGCAAAGAAAATAACCGGAGGCTTAATTTTTCTTTTTTTTATCCAAGGCAGGAGAGAGAGAGCAATAAAATCGTTGCTGGCTATTATATGGTCGTATTGATTTAATTGATCTAAAGAATTCTTAAATATTTCTTTATCAGTAGACAACCCTGTAAGTTTTTTAAAGAAAGAATTTATATATTTTTTTAATCGCCCGGGTTTATTTAGTTTTTTTATTTCTTCTAATTCCAGTATATCTATTTCATAGCCCTTTTTGTTTAGCTCATAAGCCCCGAAAAAAAATTCACTTGGAATCTCTCCTGAGTTTATTTTATTCCATCTTTTTTTTCTCCCTCCTGTGAAGATATAAAGAATTTTCATGTTTATTTTTTAGCTAAGATGTTTAAACTTGTTTTTATTCCCTCAATTTCATCAAAACTTGAGTCCCTATTTAGATTTAAAAAGCCGGATCCCAAACTTCAACATTTTTAAAACCAGCATTTTTTAAACAAAATGTAAGAAATTCTCTATCAAAAATATATCTATGAACATTTCCTTCATAATCATTCTCTGCTCCACATACTCCGCTAATAATCCTAGGGGATAATTTGTGTTTATTTTCTGTATAAAGTAAAGGAAGAGACCTAAAAATCAGGAACCACAATTCTTATTATATTTAAAACACCTAACACAGTATCAATATTACTTCTGAGATTTTTACCAGGGTGCTTGAAATGCTTAAGAGTATGTGAGATATAAATCTCTTCACATTTATTTTTGAAATATTTTTTACACCAACTTATCGATGTGATTAGATTTGTAGATCTTATATATCTAAAATCCACATTAAGATAACCATCTTGATTATAACCCCCGCAACCCAGATTTAATTCTACTAGTTCGTTATTTTTTATATATTTTTTTTGCGACACAATTTCTTTTAATTACTCCTACATATGTCATGGCCCAATAATACAATTTTTTAATTACTTTTTTCATGTTGATTTTTTATTATAATTTTTCTTGTAATTGATTTCTGGTGGTATGATACAAAAATTACCTAATTTTTTTAATAGGTTTTTTACCAATTATCATTTTTTTCATAACCAAAGTCTATTATAAATTTACCAATATCTTTTTTGATTATGTTAATAACTTTAGTTGAGAACACCTTTTTCCATTCTCCTGACTTTCCCATATTTGATATGTGATTTCCGTGAATTTGTGATTTATTGTCATAATTATTAAAGGTTTTTAATTTTTTTGCTCTTTTTAAATTAGAACGTAGAGAATATTTGTCTAAAATATAATTTATTTTGTTTTCTTTAATATTTTTGTTCAATTTTTGGGCTATAAATTCAATAAGTTTTTTTTCATTTCCATTAAAATAATCTTCGTATTTTATTAGATATGCTTTTTTGTCATTTTTGTATTTTTTTAGGTTATTATGGTATTTATTTTCCCTAAATAAGTTGATATGAGATTGAATAATTGACGCTTCAATTCCAGCCAATTCTCCTAAGTCTTGATATCTTCTTTTTGCTGTAGATAGTATAATATCTCTTGGGTCTCTGTAATTAACAAATTTAAAGCAATTACTTTTTGGTATGAATTTATGAGTCTTAATAACTCTTCCAGGAAACATTTCATTTAATAATTGAAAAGTAAACGTTGACCCTGAGGCTGGCAATCCTAAAACATATATTGGTTTTTTAAAAATTTTTGATAGTTTGTTTTTGATTTTATTCATCTTAGTTTTTGAAATTATAACATTCTCCTTTTATGTAATAAGCCAATTGTTGATTGTAAATTTTAAATTTACCCTCGATTTTTTCCTCCCATTTTTTTATCACTTTTCTTTCTCCTCTCCGGCAAGCGTCATCCAGAAAAATAGAATATTTTAAGGTTAAGTGTTTTTTTATATAGGGATAAGCGGGATAGCGCGCCACCATCTTTTTTTTGCTATTAGCATAAGGGCCATCCACTATAACGCAATCAAAAGTGGTTTTGTTAATTTGTTCATTAATTTTTTCCTCGTTATACCAGAAGAGATTATTCAAGGATGGGGTTTCCTTGTTTTGTGAAAGAGGGGCATAGATAAATTGGACAAAATTGTCTAGATTTTCATTTTTTATATATTTTTTAATAGATTCTATCCAGGATTTGTCATTATCTACTGAGTATATTTTTATATCAAGATCGTTTTTCCGGGCCAGTCTGGCTATTAAAATAGTGCTAACTCCGGAGCCGAATTCTATAATATTTTTTCTTTTATTAATAAGAATATCATTAATTATTAAGTTTAGGGAAGACATATCCAGGGCTGAGTTGGTTAATGGGAGATGTGGTCCTTCCAATAATAAGCCCTGTAAGAATTGAGTGGAATTAATGTTTTTTATAAATTGGCAATATTTTTTAAGTTTCATAAGATTTTTATATATTTTTTAAAAACCAGTTATAAGTTTTTTCTATACCTTTTTTTAAATTAATTTCGTGCTCCCAGCCGAGTTCATGTAATCGGCTTACATCTAATAATTTTTTAGGAGTTCCATCCGGTTTTGAGGTGTCCCATTCTATTTTCCCTTCGTATTCCGTTATTTTTTTAACCATTTCCGCTAGTTCCTTAATAGAGATATCTTGGCCGGTGCCCACATTTATAGCTTGATTTTCATTATAATTGTTCATTAAGAATAAGCAAGCATTAGCCAGGTCATCCACATACAGGAATTCTCTTTTTGGAGACCCGCTTCCCCACAGGGTTACTTTTTCTTGTCCGTTTTCTTTGGCTTCATGAAATTTGCGGATTAGGGCAGGGAGAACATGGGAGGTTTTAAGATCAAAGTTATCCCCCGGACCGTAGAGGTTAGTGGGCATAGCGGAGATAAAGTCGGTTTCGTATTGGCGGTTGTAGGACTGGCACATTTTGATGCCGGCGATTTTGGCAATAGCATAAGGCTCGTTGGTCGGCTCCAGTTTCCCGGTTAAAAGATAATTTTCTTTAATAGGCTGTTTGGCATGTTTAGGATAGATGCAGGAGCTTCCCAGAAAAAGTAGTTTTTGAACTTTGTTTAAATAGGCTTGGTGAATGATATTATTTTGAATTTGCAGATTTTCATAAATAAATTGTGCCGGATAAGTTTTGTTGGCCATGATACCGCCCACTCGGGCGGCGGCCAGGAACACATAATCCGGCTTTTCTTGACGAAAAAAATCAGCCACTTGGTTTTGGTCAAGTAAATTCAACTCTTTTTTATCTCTTATAACCAGGTTAGAAAAACCTTTATCTTGAAGAGCTCTATAAATTGCAGAGCCCACTAAACCTTTGTGGCCGGCTATATATATTTTGTCATTAAAATTCATATTAAAATTCTTTTTCTATATTAATTTTATATCCTCCTTTTTGAAGGTGTTGTTCTCTTTTGGCCTCTTCTAAGTCAGATTCAACCATCTCTTTTACTAAGCCTTTAAAACTTATCTTTGGTTTCCAGTCTAATTCTTTTTGAGCTTTTTTCGGATTTCCCTGGAGAGAGTCAACCTCTGTGGGTCGAAAATAATTAGGATCAACCTTAATTAAAGTGTTTCCTGTTTGCCTATCAATTCCCTTAGTATCCTTTCCTTTCCCTTGCCAGTCTATTTTTATTCCCAGCTCAGCAAAAGCAGTTTCACAAAATTCTTTAATTGAATGTTTTTCTCCGGTAGCTATAACATAATCCCGGGGAGTTTTTTGTTGAAGCATCAGATGCATTGCCCGCACATAATCCCGGGCATGCCCCCAATCTCTTTCAGCCTCCAAATTGCCTAAGTATAATTTTTTTTGCATCCCCAGTTTTATTCTGGTAGCGGCTCGAGTAATTTTGCGGGTAACAAAAGTTTCTCCTCTGCGAGGTGATTCGTGATTAAAAAGTATTCCGCTTACCGCAAATAGCCCATAAGCCTCTCTATAATTTATAGTAATCCAGTGGGAATATAGTTTGGCTACACCATAAGGGCTTCTGGGATAAAAGCGCGAGTTTTCCGATTGGGGCGGGGGTGTGGCCCCGAACATTTCCGAAGTAGAGGCCTGGTAGAATTTGGTTTTATCTTTCAGCCCCAAGAGTTTAATAGCTTCTAAGATTCTCAAGGTTCCCAGGGCATCGGAGTTAGCCGTATATTCCGGAGACTCAAAAGAAACTTTGACATGGCTTTGAGCTCCGAGATTGTAAATTTCATCTGGTTGGATTTTCTGGACAAGACGAATTATGTTGGTTGCGTCGGTTAAATCTCCATAATGGAGTATAAAATTACGATTATTTTCATGCGGATCTTGGTAAAGGTGATTTAACCTTTCAGTATTAAAAGAGGCAGACCTTCTTTTTATTCCGTGGACTTCATAGCCCCTGGAGAGAAGAAATTCCGCTAAATAAGAGCCATCTTGGCCGGTTATTCCGGTTATAAGCGCTTTTTTCATATGTTTCAAAAATTATAAAATAAAAATTTAAGACTTGGTTTTAATAAACAAAAAAAGAGAAAAAAAGAAACCAATGGTTCCGGTAATTAAGGTGGTTATAATTGCGCCCCAGATTCCATAAATGGGAAGTAGTATAAAAAATAAAATAATTTTAAACGTTGGGATTACGGTTCTTAATATATAAAGTTGTTTTTTCTTGGCATGAGCGTCCATCGTTTGCGCCATAAACGATCCGGGGAAGAAAAAAATTGTTAAAGCAAAGACCTGGGAATAAATTATAGATTCAGTGTATTGGGGAAAAAGAAATTTGTAAAATTGGGGGGCTATAAAAAAGTATAAAATAACTACAGGAATAAGAAATAAAAACAATTTGATCATTCTTGGAGGCAAGCTCTTTTTAAGTTGGCCAATATCTCTTTGACTTAGTTTGGGCATAGTCAGCTCTTTTAAGCTACTCAAGGGTTTTTTTAGTTCCTCAATCGGCTTAAGGGAAAAGGTGTAGATGGCTAATTGAGTAGGTCCTAAATAATGAAATAACAATATCATGTCTATACGAGTAGCAACAGTTCCCAGGATGCCCATCAAACTTAAATGTTTTCCATATCCTATGGAGGCGGGATCTTTTTTTTCATTAGGAGGATATTTTTTTAAAATTATAAGTAGTAAAATTGTTTCTATTAGTAGATTGGCTGTGAGATGGGTTAAAAGAATAATAAAAATATTTTTAGAAAAAAATAATACAAAGATAATTATGCTTACCACGGAAATTTTTAGAAAATTTTTATATTGTGTTAGGATTTTAAATTTTCTTTTTCCATTCAAGTATTGCATCCAAACATTTAAAGTATTTATGAAAGGTATAAAGGCCGCCATCATTAAAAAAGAAATGCCCAGGGTATTATTTTGGTTGTAAAAATAATAGAGAGCCAAAACAAGTGTGCCAACCGCGCCCCAGGCCCCCCATCTAATCTTTGTTTTTAAGGCGGGATAAAATGTCCCTTCATTGCCCTGGGAAACAGCCCTGACAATAGCTTGATTCATTCCTTTTAGGGTGGGGATGGATAAAATAGGAACAAAGGAAATTATGAATCTAAAAGTTCCGTAGGTTTCTGCGGGAAGCAGGTTGGCAAAGGCCACGGCCAGACCTAAGCTGGCTATAGAGTTGATTATTTTTCCCAAATTTAACCAGAACCCTCCCTTGGCTAAATATATCATATCGGTTTTGGTGTATTTTTGGCTCCAGCGCAAAAATTTACCGGTTTTTTTCCTTGCCTTTTTAATCATATTTGTAAAAAGAAAAAAAGTTATCCAAATTTTTATTTATTTTTTCTTCTATAAATTTAATATCTTCTTTGCTTAGCTCCTCTCTATACCCCCCGATTTTTCCTTTTCTGGCTTTGTGGGAATTAGGATTGGCTGATTTTTCTTTTTCTTTCATCTTAGCAAAACTGGATTGTTCAATTGCTTGCTTAATTATATCATCTTCTATTTTTATTCCCCAGAAATCAAGTATTTTTTTTACTTCCCGGAAAGTATCTGCTTTTAAATCTTCATATTTTATTATTATCCAGCTATTTTTGTCTTTCTTTTTCAGCTCTCTTATCCATTTATTTAAAAAATTAATAATGTGCTCTATGCCGTAGTTTTTTTCTCTGACAAATTCGGAAATATTTTTCTGATTTTTTTGCCTAATTCGGTAAGTTTTTTGGTAATAATAAGACACCACCGTGTCTCTGGGGTCCCTGATTAAAAAAACTATTTTTTTGCCTCTAAATTTTAGCTTTTTCCAGAAAAAATGTTTATTAAAGTGATAATAATCACCCTTGCCGGTCGCTCCCCCGTGATTCATTATAATTTCTGAGCCAATAAAGGGGAGAAATTCCGGACTGCCTAAACTAAATTTTTTATTTTCTTCACCCGCCCTAATATGGGCTAATATATTTCTTAGCCAAGTTCGTCCTGATTTAGGAAAAGAAAGCAGGCAATATCTTAGTTTTGTATATTTTTTCAATCTCAGAAAAAACTTTTTTATCTTAGCCATAATTTTTACATTATAGTATAATAATAATGGGGTCAGATCTTGAATTTTGAATTTTTTGGTTTTTCGTCGGGGAGGGTATTTTTTATTTCTCCGTATTTGTATTTGTTTACCATAAAACAAGTTCTTTTAGGTTTGATTATATTCTTTTCAAAGGTCTTTGTCCAACCGGCGACCGTTTTTTTTCCTCGCAGGTTCGGCCCGAAAATCGTCTCCAAATGTATCACACTGAAGTATGATACATTTATCCGTTGCTTTTAAAAACCCGACACATCGTCCACCCCATGATTCCCCTGGAATTTTACGGGGTAGTATATCGGATTTAGAGTAGAATGGTAATGTATACACATGGCGGATTTTTGATGGTTTCGGGCGGTTTATTTATTCTATAATTAAAATAATTTTCCACGGTTTTTACAACATTTATATTAAGCGGGCTTGGATGTTTTTAAGATTATTTTTCGGTGTGTGAAAAATAGGATTAGAAGCAACAGGTTAAAGACTTCCGTGGCCAGCAAGGCGATTATGGCTCCCCAGATGCCCAGTAAAGGCAGAAGCACCAGAAAAGAGATTATTTTAAAAGTCGGGGTAGCGATCCGCAGGATATAGAGTTGTTTTTTCTTGGCGTGGGCGGTTAGAGTTTGATTTAGTAGCGCTCTAGGGAAGAGAAGCAAGGATAGAGCGAATACTTGCGAATAAACCACGGCCTCGGTGTATTGAGGGAAAAGAAATTCATAGAAATAGGGAGCTATAAGGATATAGATAATTATTAAGGGGATCAGGATGGCTGTTAGTTTTATTATTTTTCCCGGCAGGGAGCTTTTTAGTTCTTCAAAATTTCTCCGGCTCATTTTAGGCAGGGCCAATTTGTTCAAACTTTGCAAGGGTTTTTTGAATTCCTTGACGGGTCTTAAAGAAAAGGAATAGATGGCCACCTGCACCGGCCCTAGAAAATGAAAGATCAGGATCTTGTCGATTTGGCCGGCCACGGGGCCCAAGATCCCCATTAAACTCAAGTGCTTGCCGTAACCGATGGAAGGCGGGTCGTGTTTGGTGTTGGGCGGGAATTTCTTTAAGGTTGTAAGCAGTATGATGGACCTTATCAAGGTATTGGCGGCGAAATGGGTGAATAAAACGAGGAACAGATTATGGGTGAGAAGTAAAACAAGCACCATGATCGCCACCACCGATACCCGCATTATGGATTTGTATCGGGCAAAGGCCTTAAAGTTCTTTTTTCCTTGCAGGTATTGGATCCATATATTCAAAGTGTTCAAAAAGGGAATAAAACCGGCCATTATCAGAAAAGCGATCCCCAGTTGGGAGTTGTCGTTGTAGAAATAGTAGCCGGCCAGAAGCAAAGCGCCCAGCGACCCGAAGACGCCCCATTTTATCTTGGTCTTGAGTATGGGGTAAAAAGTGCCTTCGTTGCCTTGGGCCACGGCCCGGATCAGGGCTTGGTTCATGCCCTTGAGGGTGGGTATGGATAAAATACCCACAAAAGCTATTACGAATTTAAAGGTTCCGTAGGTTTCGGGAGGGAGTAGATTGGCAAAAGCTACGGCCAAGCCGAGGCCGGCCACCGAGGCGATGCCTTGCCCCAAATTCAGCCAGAAACCGCCTTTGGCCAGATACACCATATCGGTCTTGGTATATTTTTGGCTCCGGCGGAGGAAGTTGTATGTTCTTTTTTTAAGCTTTTTTAGCATTTTTCAGAATCCCGCCTAACCCCCCCCTTGGAAAGGAGAGGAATTGAAAGGGTTAGTATATTTCTGGTTCCGGCACAGGAAGCGACATAATTTTTAAAGTCATTTTTTTAGTTGCTTTAGTTTAATAATATTAAATTATGGGGATATAAGCAAGTTATCCTATGAGCTTTAGTTGATTTTTAGGTTCGGGAGTGTTAGAATTAAATAAAATTGATTTAAAATTATGAGCAAAGAAAAAGAGAAAAAAGTAAAAAAGATTTTGGAAAGAGGAGTTATTCAAGAAATATATCCCACTAAAAAAGAATTCCAAAAAAAGCTGGCAAATGACAAATTGCGGATTTATATCGGAGCTGACCCCACTTTTACCGCCCTTCACTTGGGCCACGCTCAGAATTATATGCTTTTGGAGGATTTCCGACAGCTCGGGCATGAAGTTATTTTTTTATTCGGGGATTTTACCGCCCGCATCGGAGACCCCACTGACAAGGAAAGCGTTAGAAAGCAATTGAGCGCGGAAGAGGTGAAAAATAATGCCCGGGATTGGCTTAGGCAGATAGAGTCCTTGGTGGATTTTAAAGATAAAGATAACCCGGCTCAAGTGATGTATAATAATGATTGGCTTTCCAAGTTGACCATGGAAGAAGTTTTGGACTTGTCTTCCAATATTACGGTGCAGAGAATGTTGGAAAGAGATATGTTTGAGAAGCGAATAAAAGAAGAAAAGCCGATTTATTTGCATGAGTTTATGTATCCCTTGATGCAGGGTTATGACAGTGTGGTTATGGATGTGGATGTGGAGCTTTGCGGAACCGACCAGATATTTAACGCTTTGGTGGGCCGAACCCTGTTGCAAAAATACAAAAATAAGGATAAGTTCGTAGTGGCCACTAAGCTGGTGGCCAATCCCGTAACCGGGGAGTTGATGTCTAAAAGCAAAGGCACGGGCATATTTTTGGATTCCACTCCTTTTGATATGTATGGAGGAGTTATGTCTTTGCCTGATGAGATGATTAAGGTAATGCTTGTCAGTGTTACTCATCTGCCTTTGGAAAAAGTGGAAGAGATAGCCGGAATGGAGAATCAAAGAGATGCCAAGATGATAACCGCTTTGGAGATTACCAAAATTTTTCATGGAGAGAAAAAGGCTCGGGAAGCTCAGGAGCAATTTGTGAAATTGGTCCAAAACAAAGAAGCGGCTGATAATGTTCCGGAAATTAAATTGGGAAAGTCCTCGGCTCGGCTTTTGGAAATTTTACAGACTTGCCTAAAAGAGGAAAGCAATTCCCAGATTAAACGTTTAATCAGCCAGAATTCGGTTAAAATAGACGGAAAGGTTAAAAATGATTTTGAAGAAAATATTGAGATACCTAAAAAAGGAGCGCTTTTAAAGGTAGGCAAGAAGAAATGGTTTCGCGTTTTGCCTTAATTTTTTATTTCATTATTTTTTACTGTGTTTTTCCCGCTCAGTAATTTTTATTTACTTTATTAATCAATTTTTATGTCTAAAGCAAAGATAGGTTTTATAGGCCAAGGATATATTGGCAAAAATTATGCTGATGATTTTGAAAACCGGGGCTATGAGGTGGTTCGTTACGGCTTGGAAGCTCCTCATAATGGCAATGAGGAGAAAATAAAAGATTGCGATATAGTGTTTATCGCCGTTCCCACTCCCACCACCCCCGAAGGTTTTGACGCCTCAATTATTAAAAAAGTTATTAAGCTTGTGGGCAAGGGCAAGGTCGCGGTTATTAAATCCACTATCCTTCCCGGAACCGCTGAGGAAATCCAAGCTGAGAATCCGGATATATTTGTTATGCATTCCCCGGAATTTTTAACCGAGGCCAATGCCGGCAGGGATGCCAGTAATCCGCAAAGAAACATAATCGGTTTGGCCGGTGACTCAGAGGAATTTCAAAGAAAGGGAGAGGAAGTAATGGAGGTTTTGCCTAAAGCGCCTTTTCAGCTGATTTGTCCGAGCCGGGAAGCGGAGTTTATTAAATACGGAGGTAATTGTTTTCTGTATACCAAGGTTATTTTTATGAATTTGTTTTATGATCTGGTAAAGGAAAAAGGATGTGATTGGGAGACCATCAAAAAAGCCATGACAGCTGACAAAAGGATCGGAGACAGTCATATGGAGCCGGTGCATGCCAGTGGCCGGGGAGCAGGGGGAAATTGTTTTATCAAGGATTTCGCCGCTTTAGCTGATTTTTACAAAAAGATAATCGAAGACGAGGCCGGGGCGGAAGTTTGGGAAGCTTTGGAGAAGAAGAACCAAGAATTATTAAAAAAAAGTAATAAGGATTTGGATTTATTAAAAGGAGTTTACGGAGATATTTAAATTAAAAAAATGGAGAAAAAAGTTTTAGAAAAAGTGATGGAAACGGCTCAAAAAGCGGGACAGGCCGCTTTAAGTTTTTATGATCAAGAATATGAGATTAAAGACAAAGGAGGGAATAGCCCCGTAACTCAAGCGGATTTGGAGTCCAATCGAATAATTTTGGATTCTTTAGCCGAATATGATTACGGCGTTTTATCTGAAGAGACGGAAGATGACAGGAAGAGATTGGCCCGGAACCGGGTTTGGATCATTGATCCCTTGGACGGGACCAAGGATTTTATCCATAAAACCGGGGAATTCTCAATTATGATCGGATTGGCGGAAAAAATCGGAGGAATATTCGAGCCCATTATGGGAGTAGTTTATCTTCCGGCCCAAGATCTGTTTTATTATAGTTTTAGGGGAGAAGGCGCTTTTAAAAGAGAAGGTACTAAAAAAGAACAGCAGATAAAAGTATCTTCTCGAAACAAATTTGGCGGTTTTCGTTTGGTGGGCAGTCGGTTTCATAGTTCGGAAACAGAAGAAGATTTGAATCAAAAATTAAATTTTGAAAGAAAAATTCCCTGCGGAAGCGTGGGGGTAAAGGTTTGTTTGCTTGCGGAAGGCAAAGCGGAATTAAATCTTAACCCCAGTGACAAGACCTGGGAGTGGGATATTTGCGCCCCGGATGCCATCTTGCGGGAGGCGGGCGGAACTCTTACCGATCTGGAGGGCAATCATTTTTCTTATAATAAAAAAGACCCTCGAAATTCGCGGGGATATATAGCCAGTAACGGTTTAAGGCATAATAAGATATTAAAAGAGATCAAATAATTCCTTGATTTTTATGAAAAGAATAGAGGTGAGTAAAGAAAACATTCAGGACGCCTTGAATTTGGCCGGCGGTGTTTATGCTCCTTTGGAAGGTTTTTTATATTCCCAGGATTTTTATTCAGTCTTGGAAAAGATGCGTTTGTCTGACGGGAGTATTTGGAGTATTCCCATTATTTTGGACATAAACAAAGAAACAGCTTACCTCCTGAGAAATGAAAAGGAAATAAAAATAGTAAATCGGGAATTGGGGGCGGAGTCAGTATTGGAGAATATTCAGATATATAATTTTGACAAGAATGAAATGGCTCAAAAGGTTTTCGGGACCCTTAATGAAGCTCATCCCGGAGTGGCCGAGGTTATGAATATGGGCGATTATTTATTGGGAGGCAAGATAGTGGAGGCCAGGGAAGGAAACAGGAATAAGAACATCCCCCCTTTTTCTTATTATTATTCTCCGAAAGAGACCAGAAAAATATTTAAGCAAAACGGCTGGAAGAAAATAGTGGCTTTTCAAACACGGAATGTTCCCCACTTGGGCCATGAGTTTTTACAAAAACAGGCCCTGGGAAAAGCGGACGGCCTTTTTATTCAGCCGGTAATAGGAAAAAAGAAGCCCTATGATTTTAATGACGAATGCATAATTTCCGCTTATAAGGTATTAATAGAGAAATTTTTTAAAACTAACACGGTTTTATTGGGAGCTTTGCCTTTGAAAATGAGATATGCCGGCCCCAGGGAGGCCTTGATGCATGCCTTGGTCCGAAGAAATTTCGGTTGTACTCATTTTGTGGTGGGAAGAGATCATGCCGGAGTGGGGAATTTTTATGCCCCGGATGCCGCCCAGGAAATTTTTGACCGATTTTCTCCCCGTGAGTTGGGAATTGAAATTCTTAAATTGGGAGAAGTGGTTTTTAATTCTCAAACCGGTCGGCATTGTTTTGAGGAGGATTGCGAGGAAGAAAATAAAGTTAAATTCAGCGGAACTAAATTAAGAGATTTTATAAAAAACAAAAAACAACCGCCGGAATATTTAATTCGCAGAGAAATTTTTGAAATTCTAAAAAATCACCCCAATCCTTTATCAGATTAAGCGTTTTATCTTCCGCTACTGCTCAAAACCGTGGTTATGGTTTTAAGAATAATTGATAGATCCAGGTATACGGATCTGTTTTTTATATAAAAGAGATCGTATTGCAGTTTTTTCAAAGTATCCTCGGTGGTGGGAGAGTGGTATTCCCCGGAAACCTGATCCCAGCCGGTAAGTCCCGGCTTTACAAGCATTCTTTCTCTGTAAAAAGGTATGTCTTTTTCCAAATGTTTTATGAATTCCGGTCTTTCCGGGCGAGGGCCGATAAAGCTCATTTCTCCTTTTAAAATATTGATTAATTGCGGGGGTTCATCTAAACGCGTTTTGCGCAAGAATTTTCCCACTTTGGTGATCCGGTTATCCTTTTCCCGGGTTAGGGAATGATCGTTGTTTTCCGTGGTCATGGTCCGGAATTTGATTATAATAAATTCCTTACCTCCCTCACCCGCTCTGGTTTGCCGGAAAAAGACACCTCCTTTGCTTTCCATTTTAATAGCCAAAGCGATTAGAAGCCAAAAAGGGAGAGTGATAATTAGCAGGATCAAAGCCAAAATAAAATCATAAAACCTTTTGAATTTATCAAACCAATTTTTCTTTCCTTCGCTCAAGTTTTCCAAAAACCACATTTGATTAATTATATCCACCGGTATCTTGCCGGTAATGTTCTCGTAGAATCTGCTTAAGGGGTAGATATTGATTCTCAGGGGCAGGCAGGAGAAAAGAGCGGAGCGTATTTCTTGGGAATTATGAAGATCATCAGGCACGACTATAGTATTGATCTTTTTTTGTTTTATTAAATTTTTTAGATCTTTTAAATTTCGGAAAAGCGGAATTTCTTCTTTTTTATCTTTTTTCGAGTCCGGATCCAATATGAAAATAATTTTGTAGCCCAGATGGGGTTGATTTTTTATTTCTTTGATCAAATTTCGGACCTGATGGTTAAAGCCGATAACAGCCACTTTATTTTTGGGCAGGTAAGATTTTAAGGCATTGTAAAAAAAACTTCTCCAGGCAATAAATAGAAGAAAATAAACCAAAAGGAAAGAAGCCAAATTGGTTTTTGGGGTGATTTGGGAAGTGGGGACGGAATAAAAATAGATAATTGAAATTAGAAAACCGGCGAAAAAACTTTTAATGCTTTGGCGTAATAATCTTTTTTCTTCCGTGGTGTTTAAGTTATAGTGCCCGGAGACATAAAAAATTATAAACCATATCAAAAGCAAAAAACTGAAAGAGGGAAGATGGTTTTCATAGATCCGGAAAGAGGGCATCTCCCAGTAGCGCAACCATAAGCCCAAAAAAAGGGCCAGATAAAACAAAAACACATCTCCTCCCAAAAGCACTATTTTTTTGATTTTATTCTTCATATTTCTTTAAAATTTAGCAGAAAAATGTTAAAAAATCAATTCTTTTGGAAAACTTGACCTTCCGGCCCAAAAGCTTTAATATTTAATTAAAATAAAAAGTCCGCATTGAGCAGCAAAACGCGTCCGGCAAACAAATTTCGGCGCATTTCAGATTTAAAATAACAAGGGGTTGGGAATATATTTTATAAAATGTTATAATAAATTATGAAGGAAAAGGAAGAAAAATTTTTTCAGTGGCCTTTGGTGGGTAACCCCAAGATTCCGGAACTTCTCTCCCAAAGCATAAAAAATGAAAAGGTGGCCGGTTCTTATATATTTTTAGGCCCCGGCAATTTAGGAAAAACCACTTTGGCCAAATTTTTCGCTCAAACCCTTTTGTGCGAGAATAGGCAAAAAGGTGATCTGGTCCTTCCCTGTAATCAATGTTCTTCTTGCGGGCAAATGAGGGGCCGGGCGGGAGAAGAGGACGATCTTTCGGTCCTGCACAGCGATTTTTATCTAACCAGGCGCCAAGAAGGCAAAAAAAATATTTCTGTTGAACAGATCAGAGAGTTTATTAAACGGCTTCAGCTGAGCTCTTTTCTGAATTCTTATAAAATCGGGGTTATTAAAAACGCGGAATCACTTAATTTGGCGGCCGGCAATGCTCTTTTAAAGACCTTGGAAGAACCGCATGATAAAGTGGTGGTTATTTTGATAGCTTCTCATTTGGAAAACATCCCCTCCACCATAGTTTCGCGCAGCCGGGTTTTGAATTTTTATCCGGTGACCCGGGATTTGATTTATGATCATTTAGTGAATGTTTACGGAGCGCGTCGAAGCCAGGCCAAGAATATTGCTCATCTGAGCTTGGGTCGTCCGGCCTTGGCGGTGAAATTTTTGCAAGAAGAAGATTTTTATAAAAATTATTTAGATAAAGGAGAAATATTTTTAAGATTGGAAAAGCAGAATTTAAATGAAAGAATAAAAGAGGTCTCTCAAATGTTAAGTTCTTCCTCCGGGCAAGAAAATGTTGACGAGGTCCTGGAAATTATTGGTATTTGGCGGGGCTTGGTTCGGGATTTTTTGCTTTTGAATTATAGCCATAAGGATTTGTTGCAATTCGAGGCCTTAAAGGAAAGATTGGAATTTTTTGAAAGGAAATTCAACCCCTTGAGTATTTTAAAAATGATAGCTATTTTACAGAAAGGAGAACAACAGGTCAAGGCCAATGTTAATCCCCGTTTAGTTTTGGAAAACACGGCCTGCAATATTTTTAATTAATTTTATTTATATGTTCAAGAAAAAAATTTTTTTAATTTCATTTTTGTTTTTTTTAATTTTTTTGTTTTCCGGATGTTCTATTAGTTTCGGAGGAGGAGGGGGAACTCAAAATGATGCCGGGGTTTATTTAAGTACTACCGGAGGAGGAAATTGGAAACACAGAGCATTGATTCCCAGTATTAGCGGTGAACCGGGAAACATTGCCCGTACTCCTGTTAAGGATTTGGCCATGGACCCCAATGATCATAAAGCGGTTTATATGGGATCGGTGGGCAAAGGCCTTTTTTATACTTATAATATTGACAAGGGATGGAATCAAGCGGATACTTTACCGCAAAAGACTGTTGACGCGGTAGCCGTGGACCCTGAATCCAAATGCACCATTTATGCTTCTTTGGGAAATCGAGTTTTTAAATCTACTGACTGCAATCGGACTTGGTCTCCGGTCTATTATGATGACAATCCGGAAGTAAGGATCAATTCAATAGCGATCGATCATTATAATAACCAAAGAGTTTATATCGGAACCACCCGCGGGGATGTTATAAAAAGCCGGGACGGAGGAAATAGCTGGCAAACTATTCACCGAGAGGATTCTTCGGTGGGAAAGGTGGTCATTTCTCCTCATGACAGTCGGATAATTTTTGTTTCCACTCAAAAGGAGGGAGTGGCCCGGAGTGAGGACGCGGGAAGGACCTGGGTTAATTTTGAGGAAAAACTGGAAAGATTTGACAATAGCGATCGCGTGCGGGATCTGGCTCTTTGTAATGCTCGTTCCGGCTTAGTTTTTATCGCCACCAGTTACGGAATGTTAAAATCGGAAGACGGGGGAGAAACTTGGGAAAGTTTGCAGCTTATCACCCCGGAAGAAGAGGCCATTATCAATTCCGTTTCCCTTGCCCCCGAGGATTGTAATAAAATTTATTATATTACCAACACCACTTTTTATCGTTCTTTAGACGGGGGAGAAAGCTGGACAACCATAGAATTGCCCGGATCTCGCAAGGGAGCTGATCTATTGGTAGACTTCCAAAACCCCCAGAATTTATATTTGGGTATGGGAGTTGAACCCAAAGAGAAAAAATATTAATATTAATTTTTTTAGTTATGAATATTTATTTGGAAAAAAAGCAAGAAGAATTTGAAAAAATTTTGGATTTTTTCAAAAAGGACATCTCCAGTATTAGAACCGGACGGGCCAGCACTTCCATTTTAGAAGGAGTGTTTGTGGAAGTTTATGGTACGCGCATGCCTATTAACGGAGTGGCCAATATTAGTGTGGAAGATTCTCAAAGTATTATTATTGCCCCTTGGGATAAAAACACTTTAAAAGATATTGAAAAGGCCGTAGTAGAGGCGGAATTGGGTCTGGGAATTTCCAATGAAGGAGATAAGATCAGGTTAAAAGTTCCGGAAATGACCGAAGAGAAACGAAAGGAGTTGGTAAAAAAGTTAAGTGAAAAAGCGGAAAAAGCGCGTATTTCCCTTAGACAGGTCAGAGATGAAGTAAAAAAGGACATTGAAGAGGCGGAGAAAAACAAGGAGATAACCGAGGATGACAAATATAATTTTATTGAAGAGCTGGACAAGGAGATAGACAAAAGAAACGAGGAAATTAAAGAAATAAAAGAGAAAAAAGAGGAGGATATAATGACCGTATAATTATATAATTATCTTGATATTTCAAATCAAGGATAAAATTCTTTTAATAATATTTAATTGTTTAATAGTATTTCTCCGTAAATCAACAAATCTTCTCGCAAATTTACAAATAATTTAGAGAATTTGTAGTATTGGCAGTTAATTTGTTGATTCGCAGGGTGTTTGTATTGTAATTATGTTGGCAACTATAATCATATTTATAATAGTCTTATCTCTTCTCGTGTTTGTACATGAGTGGGGGCATTTTTTTGTGGCCCGTAAACTGGGAGTAAAGTCCGAAGAGTTTGGATTCGGTTTTCCTCCCCGTATTATCGGTGTTTATAAGAATAAGAAAGGGAAGTGGAGTATGGCCAAAGGGAAAAAGAAAGTTGAAGACGCGCAAGATACGGTTTATTCCCTTAATTGGATACCTTTAGGCGGTTTTGTAAAAATAAAAGGAGAGGATGGAGAAAATGAAAAAGACAAAGATAGTTTTGCCGGTAAAAAGGCCTGGAAACGAGCGGCTATTCTTTCCGCGGGGGTAAGTATGAATTTGGTTTTAGCCGCGGTTTTACTTTCCGTAGGGCTAATGTTGGGTTTACCTCAAGCCGCTACCGGAGATTTTGAATCCGGGACTCAAGTCAGCGACCAAAAAGTGACCGTTTTAAAGGTTTTTCCCGAAACTCCCGCAAAAGAAGCGGAAATCAAAATGGGGGATGTAATTTTGGGCATAAACGGACAAGAGCTTAACTCTTCCGAACAAGTAAATCAGTTTATTAAGGATAAAAAAGGAGAAAAACTTACCTATAAAATAAAAAGAGGGGAAGAAGTTTTGCATAAGAAAATTACCCCGGAAACAATAGAAAAAAACGGGGAAACGGGAATAGGGATAGCTATTACCAATACGGCGATAGTTAAATATCCCTGGTATAGAGCTGTTTGGAAAGGAGTAAAGGAAACAGTTATATTGACCGGAGCCATAATTGTGGCTTTGGTAGGTTTAGTAAAAGATTTGATCATGGGCCAGAGCGTGGCCGCTGAAGTGGGAGGCCCGGTAAGAATAGCGGCTTTAACCGGCCAATTCGCCAATTTGGGTTTTGCTTATCTTTTGCAGTTTACCGCTCTTTTGTCGATCAATTTGGCGATTATTAATTTTCTTCCCATTCCCGCTTTGGACGGAGGCAGAGTCTTGTTTTTAATAATAGAGAAAATAAAGGGCTCTCCGGTTAAAAAAGAGGTGGAGGCCTTGATCCATAATCTGAGTTTTATTCTTCTTATTATTTTGATTTTAATTATTACTTTTAATGATATAGTTAATCTTATTTAGTTTAAAATAAGTATAAAAGGTAAAATAGGTAAAATAAGTATAAAAGGTAAAATAAGTGAAAGCAAACCCCACCTAACCTCCCCTTAGAAAGGGGAGGAACCTCCGGTCTTTCCCCTCTTTTTTAAGAACACCGGTTTCTTTCTCCCCCTTTTCAAGGGGGAGATTAAGAGGGGGTTAAAAGAGGAAATAAAATAAGTATAAAAGGTAAAATAAGTAAAATAAGTAAGTATGAATATTTTATTAAAATGGCTGGCAACCACCGCGGCGATCTTGATAGGAGCCTATTTGGTTCCCGGAGTGGAAGTAGCCGGCCTGTGGCCGGCTTTATGGGTTGCTTTGTTTTTGGGGCTTTTAAATGTAACTTTAAAACCGATTTTGATAGTTTTGACTTTGCCTATAAATATTTTAACTTTCGGCCTTTTTACTTTTATTATCAACACTCTTTTGATTCTTTTAATTTCTTCCGTGGTCCAAGGGTTTGAAATTTCCGGTTTTTTGAATGCCCTAATATTCAGCTTGGCCTTGTCAATTTTTAGTTATCTGCTAAATTTTTTAACAGGTTTAAGCAAATGATAAAAATGTACATTTTAATATACATTTAAATATATATTTTTTTATTAAAGGAATTACAAAACCTGAAAGTGGGGATTGGCCCAGATGGCTAGGGCGCCACATTCGGGTTGTGGAGGTCGCCGGTTCGCCCGGCATGCGCCGGGCGCCCCGCGAATGCGGGGCGAGTCCATTAACTTAAACAGCAACATATTTAAATAAAAAAACGGGGATTGGCCCAGATGGCTAGGGCGCCACATTCGGGTTGTGGAGGTCGCCGGTTCAAGTCCGGCATCCCCGACATTCTCATTTAAGGTTTTTGATTTTTGGATTTATGATTTTTGTAGTGCCTCTACAAAGAGGCCGGATTTGACTGGAAAAAAAGGAGCTCCACGGGCTTCTTTTTTCTATTTTTAATATATGATAAAATTTAGGATATAGTTTAGTTTTAATTATTAAAGATTTTTCCACATAAATTTGTATGGCTAAAAAGAGGAAGGTGGCTATTTGTCATTATCGCGTGGGCAAGACAGATGGAGTTTCTTTAGAGATCAAAAAAAGAAAGCAAATTTTAGAGGCCCATGGCTGTGAAGTAAAATTGATTGCCGGTCCCAGGTCCAGGGGAGCTGATTATGTAATTGATGAGCTGGAATGGGAAGAAGGAGCTATTTCCACCATTAAGGAGAATGGCTTTGTTGATTTCGGGCGAAAGGATTTTGATAATATGGAATTGGAAGACAAGATCTTTAAGATATCCGATTTAATAGAAAGGAAACTGGAGTTAATTTGTGAGAAGGAGAAATTTGATTATTTTTTAATTCATAATATTTTTTGTTTCGGTGGCCATATTTCCGCGGCTCGCGCTTTTGATAATATTATCAAGAAATTTAAAGTTCCCACCCTTGCCACTCATCACGACTTTTTTTGGGAAAGAAAGGAATTCCGAATGCCCCGTAACGGGTTTTTGCGCAAGTATGTAAATGCTTACCTTCCTCCCCGGAATAAGTTTATTAAACATATAGTTTTGAGTTCTTTGGCTCGAAGAGAGCTTAAAAGGAGAAGGGGGATCGAATCCGTGGTTCTTCCCGATATTTTTAATTTTGAACAGGATTTTTGGAAAAAAGATGAGTTTAACAAGGATTTTCTTTCCAAAATAAAAGTGAAAAATAATGATTTGGTGGTTTTGCAGGCCACTCGCATAGTTCCCCGTAAAGGTGTTGAGTTGTCTATTGATTTTTGTGCTTCCTTAAACAAGCGCCTTGATTATTTGCGGGGTCAAACTTTATATAACAGGAAAAAAATAGGTAAAAATTCTCGTTTAGTTCTGGTTTTAACCGGTTATTTTGAAGATTCGGACAGAGATTATTATTTAAAAATCAAGGAATTGGCCCGAGACAAGGGGGTGGAATTCAGATTTGTGAACGATTTAATCGATGTTCAGCGTTCTTACAAGAACCGTAAAAAGAAATATTCTTTGTGGGATGCTTATGTTTATGCCGATTTGGTTACTTTCCCCAGTATTTGGGAGGGCTGGGGCAATCAATTTATTGAGGCGATTTTTGCCCGTAAGCCCATAGTGGTTTGGGAATACCCGGTTTTTAAAAGAGATATTAAAAAGGAGGGTTATAAAGTGATTTCCCTGGGAGATAAATTGCTCTGTTCCCGGGACGAGGGTTTATATCGGATTTCGGCCGAGAATTTAAGAAAGGCGAGAGCCAAGGCCTGTAAATGGCTTCGGGGTTCGGAATTGGAGAAGATTTTGGAAAAAAATTTTGATTTGGGAAGAAAATATCACGGTTATAAGGTGGTGGAAGATTTTTTGGTTAAAGAATTGAAGATTTAACTTATGTGGTCCCAAATAAAAAAACAGAATCAAGGCAAAGATCGATTTTTTTTAGAGATCAAAGTAATACCTGGCGGCTCTTACAACCGTTTAAAAGAGAAAATGCCTAACGGTACTCTAAAAATTGAATTAAAAGCGCACCCGGAAAAAGGAAGGGCCAATAAGCAGTTAATAGATTATTTGGCCCGGGAGTTGGAGGTCGATCGCAATCGTGTTAAAATAATCAAAGGAAAAAAGACGCGGACAAAAATTATTAAAATTTGTTGATCCTTTTATGAGAAAAATGCATAGAAAAACGCCCCAGAGGCATTATTATTTAATGCATCATCGGATAAATCCGGTAATAAAATTTTTAACTTTATCCGATATTTTGCTTTTATCCAGTTTTGGTTTAATCACCCCCATTTTCGCGGTTTTTATTACCGAAAGCATTAAAGGCGGTACAGTGGAAGTAGTCGGTTTGGCCTCGGCTATTTATTTGCTTACCAAAAGTGTTTCCCAGGTTCCGATTGCGCGTTTTTTGGATAAAAACAAAGGCGAGAAAGACGATTTTTGGGCCATGGTCTTCGGTTCTTTGGGAATTACTATTGTCCCTCTTTTGTATATTTTTATAGAGACCCCTGTTCATCTGTATTTGGTCCAGTTATTTTACGGTTTTTTTGCGGCTGTGGCTTTTCCTTCCTGGATGGCCATATTTACGCGCCACATAGATAAAGAAAGAGAGGGACTGGAATGGGGAGTTTATCAAACTTTAATTGATTTGGGTACAGCTGCTTCCGCTTCCCTGGGAGGTTTTTTGGCTTATCGTTTCGGATTTGCTCCTTTATTCGTGGTAATAAGCATTATTTCTTTTTTTGGCACTTTATTTTTGTTGGGGGTTTATCATGACATGAAAGAAGGCCCGGTACTTGCTCACAAGAAAAAGTGATTTGACAAGAGCGTTTCGGCTTAATATTATATTTTAATTAATTATAGAAAAACACCCTTCTAAAAAGGGAAGGGGTTATTATTTTAAATATGCCTCAAAATATCAATAAAATACCCAGGCATGTGGGGTTAATACTGGATGGCAATAGACGTTGGGCACGAGAGAAAGGAGTTTCTCATATGAAAGGTCATTATAAAGGAAAGGAAGTGGCCAGCCAAGCTGGGGATTGGTTTTTTGCTCGCGGAGTGAAATTTTTGTCTTTGTTTGTTTTTTCAGTTGAGAATTGGAATCGCGCCTCAGAAGAAGTGGATTATTTAATGACTTTGTTGCGGGAGATGCTTAAAGAAAAAATGAAAAAGGCCTCTCGGGATAATTTTAGATTTGTGGTAAGCGGGAGAGAGGAGGATCTTCCTCGAGATATCGTTGAAAAATGCCGGGAATTAGAAAAGAAAACTCGGGACAAAACCGGTGGTACGATTAATCTTTGTTTAAATTACGGAGGTCAGATTGAAATTGTGGATGCGGTGCGAAAAATAATAGCGGAAGGCACAGAGAAAGAAAAAATAAACGAGGATCTGTTAGCTGAATATTTATATCATTCCGATTTACCTCCCTTGGATATGGTGGTGCGAACTTCGGGAGAGCAAAGAATTTCCGGTTTTCAGCTTTGGCGTTCCGCTTATGCCGAGTTTTTGTTTTTGGATAAATATTGGCCGGATTTTTCCCGGGAAGATGTTGATCATATTATTGCCGAGTTTTCCCGTAGGCAAAGAAGATTCGGAGGAGATGTTAGTGTAAGCTGATTTTTTTGACTTTTTTAATATTTTGTTCCCAAAACCGAGGGGCAAAGGACTTGAATCTTTTCGGATCATCCGTGGTATAAAAAGTCCTTTTTTTATTTTTTTTGATTTTTTTCTCAATTTCCGGATGATTTTCCAAATATTGCTTTAATTTTAAAGCGATAACTTCCGGAGGGTTGATTATTTGGCAATGTTCTCCCATTATACCTTTTATTTTTTCAAATAAAATCGGGTAATGAGTGCACCCCAAAATTAGAAAATTAACTCTTTCTCTTTTTAGTCCGCGCAGATAATATCTTAAAATCATTTTGGTTTCCCTTCTCTCAATCCAGCCCTCTTCAATTAAGGGAACCAAGAGGGGGCATTTTTTGCTAAATATTTCTATGTTCGAATCCAATTTTTTTAATTCTCGTTCGTAAGTTTGGGAATTAATAGTGGCTTGGGTGCCGATAAGGCCGATTTTGTTTTTTCTTTTTTTGTCTTTTTCTTTTTGTTCTTTTTTGGCTTCAATGGCGGCTTCGGCCACAGGTATAATAACTCCCAAGACCTTTTTATTCGGATGATTTTGAGGTAGCCATTTTTGTTGAATTTGGCGCAGAGCTTTGGCCGAAGCGGTGTTACAAGCGATTATTATTAACTCGCACCCTTTTTCCATTAAAAAACTTGTCGCTTCCCGGGTATATTGGTAGATCAACTCCTCTGATTTGCTTCCATAAGGAGCGCGGGCGTTATCCCCCAAATATATATATTCATATCCCGGATTTTCCTCTATTATTTTCTTTAAGATGGTCAATCCCCCGAAACCGGAATCGAAAATTCCAATCATACTTATTTAATGTTAAGTTTATATAAACCGGATTGATGGCCGATTTCTCCGTTAAAATAAATATCATTTTTACCCGGCCCTTTTAAAAGTTCTGATATTTGATTCATTTCGGTCAGTTCAATAATATTTATTTTGTTTTCTTTTATCAGATCAATAATTTTAATGTTTTTATTGGTATAATAGATAATATTGTTGCTTTCCGGGTGCGTTATTAGGTTTTCTATTTTTTCACTGATTCGTCCATGTAACTTTTTTTGTCGTTTTTTCAGGTCCAAACTCCAAATTTCAAAATTGTTTCCATAGATCATTTTTTTCTCATTTAACCAGTTGTAATATTTTATGTTATTAACGGTTTCCTTTAAGTTTAAAAGAGGGGGTGTGAATTGTATTAAATAAAGAATTTTATATTCCTGATCATAAATATGTATTAATCCGTTTTTAAAATTTTTAATCTCGTATCCGGAGGAGCGGGGGAGGCGAACGGATTGGTAAGCTTTTTCGGAATTCAAATTTTTAACTTTTAATCGATTATTCTGTTCGTTTTTTAAAATAAATAAATAGTCGTCTTTAATTAAAAAATCGGAATATTTTTCTTCCGCTATTTTTTGGGATTTTAAATTGTCAAGGTTCAGACTTTTAAAATGGTTTTCTCCTTGATAATAAATTTTTTCCCCTTTTTCTCCCCATTCCGTTTTTTCCGTTTTTTCGGAAAAATAAGTGGAGAGATCCTTGTTTTTTCCCGGGTTCCCCGGATATATTAATTCTTGATTCCAAAAGAAGCAATTAGAGCGAGGAGACCATTTAATCGAGTTGTTTTCCTTTTTCAAAACCTCCTTTTTTAAATCAAATTCAATTTCTTTTTGATTTTCCAGATCAAAAATTATCCTTTTCCGCGGGTTAACCAAATATTTTTTATCAGGAGACAGATTTTCTTTTCGGAAATTATATTCGGATATTTTCAAGGGAAGTTCTTCTTTAAAAAGATGAATGTCGGAAAGAGTGGTTATTTTTCCCGAATAAACCCGGATTCTTTCTTGCCAGGGGTGGTAGCCATCCTTTTTTAGTGTTATTTCGTATTCTCCGGGAAGCAAATGTTTTATTTTAGCGGGAGTTTTATAATATCCGGGGTCGTCAAAAAGATATTCTTTAAAAAAGGATTTTTGGGCTTGGTTGTTTAAATAAACCAGGGCTTCAGCGGGGTCGCTTTTTATCAAGATCATTCCGGTTCTTTGGACCATGCTTAAATTGGGCGGAAAAGTTAATTTTATTTTATATCCTTGGGCATAAGTAATTGCATAAAAAGAGAGAATAAAAAAAAGCAAAACAAAAATATAAAAAAAAATTTTTCTTCTTAAGCTGACCATATTTGTTTTTTTAGTTTATTCTTTGGATGTCGGCCCCTAATTTTTGCAGACGTTCGTCAATTTTTTCATAACCCCGATCAATTTGGCCGATATTACCTATTTCGGTTTTTCCTTTAGCGGTTAAAGCGGCTATAATCAGGGCTATACCCGCTCTTAAATCCGGACTTTCCAGTTTTTTACCTCTTAGGGGGGCGGGGCCGTTTACTACTATGCGATGGGGATCGCACATAATAATATTTGCCCCCATTTGGGAAAGCATATCCACATAAAGAAGGCGGCGGTCATAAATAGTTTCGTGGATCATACTGATTCCTTGGGCTCCGGTCATTAGAACCGTGTAAGGAGACTGAAGATCAGTGGGGAAGCCGGGATATTCATGGGTTTTTATGCTATAAGGTTTGATCTTGGAGGCGGGTTTGATTTTAAGCCAGTTCTTTCCTTGGCTAAAATTGATTCCGATTTTTTCAAAAATAGTTAGAAGAATTTCTATATGCTCGGGACGGCAGTTAGTTATGGTTATGGAAGAACGGGTGGCCGCGGACATAAGAGCAAAAGAACCGGTCTCAATTCTGTCAGGCATAATATCAAAATTTCCTGCTTTTATTTTTTTGACTCCTTTTATTTTTATTGTGGAAGTGCCGGCCCCCTCGATTTGCGCTCCTTGTTCATTCAAATATTCAGCCAAATGTTGTATTTCCGGTTCCAAGGCGCAATTTTTTAAAATAGTGGTTCCTTGAGCCAAAACCGCAGTCATCATTAAATTTTCCGTGGCGGTTACGCTTATTTGGGGGAAAAAGTAGGAATTACCTTTAAGTTTGGGCGCCTTAAGTTGATAAAAACCGTCTTTTTCTTTGATCTCCGCACCCAAAGCTTGGAATCCTTCCATAAAAATATCAATCGGCCTGCCCCCGGCTCCGATTACGCAACCCCCGGGGTGAGGGAATTTTACCTCCCCGAATCTGGCCAGCAAAGGGCCGGCAAACATTATAGAGGCCCGAAACTTATTAGCTCTTTTCGGGGATATTTCTGTTTTTTTAATCAAGGAAGGATCTATTTCAATTTTCTTTTTTCCCTTTTTTTGAACTTTTGCACCCAGATCCTCAATAAGTCTCAAGGAATTTTTTATATCCTCTATTTCCGGCAAATTATTAATAGTAATTTTTTCTTTTGAAAGAATGGAAGCGGGAATTATTTTTAGAGCTGAATTTTTAGCTCCGTTTACTTCTATTTCTCCGGACAAAGAAGCGCTTCCTTGAATAATAAATTTAGACATTTTAGTTTTTTTAGTTTTATTATTTTTAGTATATATTATATTTTTAATATTTTCAATCAAAAATAGGCCTCTAAACAGCATTTTTAGCCCTTAAAAGCGGAGAAAAAGGAAAAATTTTAAAAAATAGTGTGCCAGTGAAATGATAATGTCCTACCCGGGGGAAATAGAAATGTCCTACCCAG
>CAZXUK010000006.1:42658-58274 GCA_964644045.1 uncultured Gammaproteobacteria bacterium | reverse complement strand
TATTCCAAATATATTCCAATATATTATTAGCCACAAAAATATTTCCCAAAAGAAGTAAAGAAAAAATAATTACCAACACCTCGGAAAGCACCGCCTTGAGGTTCATAAAATTATATTTGGTAATAGTATAAAATGTAGCAAAAACAAATAAAGGTACTAATACATTTCCTATAGGAAGAATGGGAACGTCATACCACAGAAAATAATTGGTTGCCCCTCCCACGGTGGCGATTAGAGAGCCGAGAAATAAATAAAAAAGTTGATTTTCTTTAACAGGTTTTAATTTCTCAAAAAATAATTTTTCAAAAAGAAGAAAAAAGGCCAAAAACCAAATCAAACACCAAAAGAATAAAAAAATATGAAAAGCTATGCCAGGCTCAGGCCAAAATTCAAAATCGGGAAAAGATTTAAGGCCCTTAATAAACCAAGGAGTAAAATCAAAAGCTAAAAAAACAATAAATAATAGATAAACCCATTTTAGAAAGGACTTAATTTTTTTAGCCCCTAAAAACAAAACTACAAAATGTAGGAAAAACACGGGAATAAAAATAGCCCCGGCCATAAAAATACGGGACCACCATAAGGCCGCTTCTGCGCTTTGACTGTTTAACCAAAAAAAATAAGCAAAACTCCATAAAGCTATGGAAAAACAAAGAAAAGTAAAAACTTTGTTAATTTGCGAGCTAAAATTTTTCTTTAAAATAAAAAAACCGGCAACAACACTTGTTACTCCGTTAATCAAACCTGTAAGAGCATAAAAAGACATAAAAAATAAATTAATATTTTTGCTCTCTTTTTAAATTATACCAAATATTGGGCAATTAAAAAAGGGATGTTTGCTATCACAAACATCCCTTGAGGTTTTAAGCCCGGGCATAGACAATGCCGTGTATGCCCATGGGCTCAAATTTTAAAGAAAACTCCAGGAAACCGGAGGAGGCAAGGATATCCTCCAGCTCTTCCTCAGTCCGGTAAATCATGGGCCAGAGGAGGACAAAATCCAAAAAGATTTTTTCCTTGTTATCCGCGATATTCGCGGTCAGAAAAATTCCCCCTTCCGGAAGGATTGCCTTGATTCTCTGGAGAAGCTCAATAGCCTTTCCTTTAGGCCGATAGTCCAGAAAGCCCACCATCTCTACAATGTGGGGCTGGAAATCAGCCGCTACCTCCTCCATCTTGGTGGTGGTCCCTTGGACAAACTTAAAACGATCCAGAAGACCGGCTTCCCTGGCTTGGCTCTTGGCCTCAGCCAAGGCACCCACGTCCAGGTCAATCAAGATTGCCCGGATTTTTAAATGGGGGCAACGCTTCATGGCCTCAATCACGGCCTGGGCCGATCCGGAGGCTAAGGAAAGGATTCTTATCTCTGCCTCCTCCTCAAACTCCTGAAAGGCGGAAATAAGGTGCTGGATAACCATTTTTAAGCGGTTAGTCACCGCTTTGCGATTCTCCATCTTTCCCATCCAATGTCTTGTCAAAAGACCTTCCAGGTTGGGACAGAGTTCCTTCTCCAGCTGTTCATAATTATAAAACAGCTTCAAAGAACGCCAACCGGCAGCCCCATACTTGGCCTGATGATTGTAAGAGCTAAAGCCGTCCATAAACATGGAAGACTTGTGGCCATCACTTCTTCCCAAGTTCCAGGCAATTTTTTTCAGGGGAGTCTTCCTGCTCCAAAAAACTTTCAGGAAAAGGATAATCCCCCAATTCTTGATGCCGGCCAGAATACTGACCGCGACCAGGATGGTCTGATAAATCCGCCCGGTTCTTTCCTCTTCCAGGACGGAAATGTCAATTTGGGATTCTGCCTTAACTTCATTTTCCGCTTTTTCGTTAAAAAACAACATTACCGTCCTCCTTTTTTTATTTTTGATTTTTTAAAAGATCTATTTATAAAGTTTTTAAATAATAACAAAAAAAGAGATAAATGTCAAATAAAAATCTAAAAAACTCTCTAAAACAAAGGTGTTTGTGTTTTTTTGCAAAAAAAGACCGGCGCCTACATTTTGTAAACGCCGGTTATATGTCCTCCTTAAAATTTAATCTTGGTTTTGAGAAAGATACAGTCATTCTCCTTGTATCCTCCCCAAAAACTCTCTTCTGGCCCGTCAATGACTTGGGCCCCCAGTTCACAGGAGAAGTGATCCCCTTTCCACTCCAGGGCAGGCTCCCAAAAACTGTCATAATTCTCCAGATTATAGGAACCACGGACCTTAAGCCTCCAGTGACTGCCTCGGCCGAATTGGTAATAGGCTTTCACTAAAAGGCAATCTCTAAAGATCCGTCTAAAGTCGGTTAGAGGAGTAATTTCTTCATCCTCCTCAGCCACTTCTTCCCCGGAGTATTGAACCAGGAAAAAAAGCTCATCTCCCAGACTTAAGGCACTTTGCCAGTGTTTCTCCAAGCCGACCACATACTGATAAAAATCATCACCGTAGTCTTGGGAGAAATATCCGGCCTCGGCCCGGAAAACAACTCCGGCAAACACATCCCGGGCCAGCCCCAGAGACCCCACTTCCTCCTCAGAATAGCGGGGGCGAAGCTCAACACCCGAGAGAGTGAGACGCTCCACTTCTGCGTAAGGGCTGTCAGCATAACCTTGGTAATAACAGATCTGCCAATCAGTGCCCCAAAAGATGCCTCCCGCCCTCAGGGCGAACTGGGCCTTGTCCTCTTCTTCTTTTTGCTTTAGAAACTCCACTCCTTCTTTTTCGCGTTTCCATTTAAAATCAGGGAGAAAAGAGGGAGAAAAAAAGGGTTTATAGGCCGCTTCCAAATAGGTGTCATAGCCGTAACGAGCGGTCACGAGCGGAATACTCCGCCTTTCCCAGTCCGGAATCAGGGTTAGATCCAGAGGATTCAGGTTGTCACTGGGAGAGACCGTATCGGTCATACTCCAATCAGCGATCTGGTAGCCCAAGCGAAGTTCCAGCTTCTCCTGCCAAAAGGCAAAATAGGCCTCTCTTACTCCTACTATGGGCCGACGAAAATCCCGGGGGTCTTCGCCTCCTTGGCTAATCTCCTCGCTATCAACGCGAATCCGGGGCTCAAGCAAGAGCTCCCAATTATTCGCGTTTAAACGAGCCGGCAAAATCACTTCTGCTTCCCCATAATACCTTTCATCTTCTTCCAGAGGCACCTCTTCTTCTTCATAGAAATAACTGGAAGCTTGCCCTTCTATTTCCAGATCAAAATTCAAGGCAGAAGCAGAGAGAGGCGCAAGAACAAAAAAAACAAAAAGAATCACAATTTTTCTCATCTCTACCTCCTTAAATCTCTCCGGGAAAAACTCGGCGGGTTGGTAAAACCGGTAAATTTCCTTTCGGGAATTTTTATGTTAGTTACCCGGCTATAAAATTCATTAATAAACACAACCGAGTCACTCCGCCAACACCCGTTGTCCTCCCGGACTATGTCCTTGTTTAGCTGGATTTTACCCAATTGCCCGTGGCGATAATACAGAACTTTTTCAATAACATAATTCTCGTTAAGGAAAAAGACTCTTTTATCATACACAGCGGTTATGCCCGGTTTGGGCAAGGCCTCTATCACCCATTTGGAGTCACCGGAATCCACGAAGCTATACTTATAGTCGCTGGTATTCTCCCCCACCAGCTGAGCCGTGTCCCGATAGGTGAGGTCGGTTTCGGCAAAATATTTGCCCTCGTCCTGACCCGAGATCCGGCGCGAGCGATGCATAGAGGGCATCTTAAGCCAAATCAAATCACTTTGGCTAAGCCGGCGATGAACCAAAAGCTTAAGCCCTTTGTCCATTTCCGGAGCCGTAAAATTGATAAAAACTTTATCCTCTTTTTTTGGATTATATTTTATCCACCTTTCCAACTCTTTGTTCACCGAATAACCATCCTCGTATTTTACCTCCAGGCGCAGCTTCTCAAACTCCACTTCCGCGCCCTGACGATAAAACTCGTAAGACTTTTCGATCACGTCCCGGGCAGTGGTAAAACCCTCAGCCCAGGCAAGGGAAGCGAATAATATTCCCAGAAGAAGAAAAATCATTATCCTTTTCATACTGCCTCCTCTTTAGAAAAAAGGGTGCGGCAACAGGAGTTGACCGCACCCCGAGTTTAGTTGTTTTCCTTCACAGCCAAGGGCAAAACCATGGGTAAAAGCACCATAGCCCCAAAACCGCAAAAAATGAGCATTGTCATCATGATCCAGCCAATGTCCGCTATGGGAGCAAAAGGCGAAATCATCAAAGGAGCAAAACAAGCAGTATTGATAGCCACATCAATTACCACCACTCGCCCCCGCGTTAGGACGGCGTATTTAATCGCCTCCAAATATCCCCCTCCCTTAATCAAAGCAGCCTGATAATCAGCCACTATGTAAAGGGAAAAATCAATGGCCGCATTCACGGTCAAGGCGGTAATGCAGGCCGTGGCCTGATTTAAGGGGATGCGCATGGCCATCATAATAAAAGCTATCATGGTGGAGGCAAAGACGAAGGGCAGGCAAATAGCCAAACCGGCTCTAAAGGAAGAAAGATAAAAATCATCCTTCAGGGACTTGCGAAAACGCCGATTACGCCAGGCAATCCAGGCAAAGGTAAACCCGAATATCCAGAAGATCTGCATCCCGGCGTTAACCGGCTTCCTCTCCCGCAAATATTTGTCTGAACGGGCATACATAGCCACCTTGCCAAAAGTATGCACTTTTAGGTCAGGAAAACTTTCCCCGGATATCTCCAGCACCCGGTTAAGCACAAACTCCTGAATATTGGAATTGGTGCTGGATACCGACACCTGGACTATCAAAGCCTCCCGGCTCCATAACTGCCTTTGGCCGGTAATCCCGATCTCGGATCGTATAAGCCGAAGGCTGTCAGCCGCTTCAGCTTGAGTTTGGGGCAAGTGATGGCCGTAATTTTCCCGGCATAAAATCTCCAGAATATCCAGAACCGAATAAATATACCTGATTTTTCCTTTCAGGTAAGGGTCTTCGGCTATGGTCTCTTGAAAACTATCTACCTCCCTTAAAAACTCGGGGCGATAAACAGCCGGAGTGTCTCCTTCCTTTTTACTTTGGATCACGAACATGGCCCGGTCAAAGCCGTAGTTATCTTTTCTGTTAATCTCCTCTGAGGCCTCATAGACCAAAGTGTCCTTAATAAACTCCAAGGGTTCGGTTTTGATATCCACAAAACTAAAACCCTTGGAAGGACCGACATGGTCGGAAGCCACCAAGGAAGACATAAGCAGAAACAAAACGGCCACTACCGCGACCGCGCTCCAGCCTTTTTTTCTAAACTCTCTATTTTTAGGAGTGGCCAGTTGGAAACTTTTCCGAACCAGCCAATCCAAGATCCGCCACCATTTATCCGGAATTGAATTCTCTTGCCGAGAATGCTCACCTCCGACTAAAATATGGACAGCCGGAACCAGGTAAAGAGTGAAAAGTAAAAGGAAAACCAGTCCCAAGGCGGAGAAAAAGCCGATCTCTAAGATCTGCCTGATCTCAATCTGGTAAAGCGTAGCAAATCCGAAGATTGCCACCAGACCGGTCATTAAAATCCTTTCATCAATCAACTCTATGTCCTTGGCCTTGGTTTTTTTCCAAACCTCGGCCCGGCTCAGTTCCGGATTACCTTTGCGTTTTTCGTTGTAGGCGTCAAAGACCCTTTCTACAAAGGAAATCCCGGAGACAATCAGGGAAGTAAACACTAAAACGAAATAAACTGTCTCGTAAAGCATTTTTCCCTGAATACTAAAGCCCAAGGTCTGCAACAGGCCGATTGAACCGCGGGTCCAAATCAGGGCCAGGAGCAGACAAACCAGAGCAATAGCAGTCTGTCTTAAGTTGGCAAAAGACAGCCAAAAGACCAAGGCTGCCAAAATAATGGAGCCGGACAAGATCCAGATTAGACTGGAGTAAAAAGCCCCGGTCATAAGGACTCGTCCGATAACCCAGCCACCGGGCAGAACCGATTTAATCGATCCGTCCTCGGTCCGGTGCCTGTCCTGATCTCTCTGAAGAGACTCAGGCACCTCAGAGTCAAAGTTTCGCAGGAACTGGGAAGCGAGCTTGATATCATCTATCAAATACCACTCATACCAAGCGCACTCCCTATCCATTAAAAACTCCATAATCTCCCGCCCGACCTGCATTTCGTCATAACCTCTGGGAAAGGTTAAAATGACATTGGCCGAAGAAAAATCAGGAGCAATAAACACCCCGGCCACCTTGGGGTCGCGGAGTACCTCTCGCTTCCAATCACCCGGGTCAAAATCTGCCAACACCTCGGGACTGACATAACTTTGAGTCTCCAAATAGGAGTCCTCAACATCCCGAAAACGGGGCATATTGGCCAAGCTGAAGACTTTGTAACGCGGAAAAGCCCTCTCCAATTTTTGGGTAAAATCTTGGAGAAAGGCCAAATCCTTTTTCATGGCCTCGCCCCGGTATAAAAAGGGCAGACAAAAAATAGCCGCGTCTCCCGGAGCTAGGCCCTGACTCCGCAGAGAATCAATTACTCTTCCGCCTTGGTTAACAAGATCTTCTTCCGCCATCACAGCATCATCCACAATGCCGCCCGGCTTTACCCGCATATTCATAAAAGCGAAAAAACAGGTAAACACCAGGAATGCTAAAACAACAAAAACACACCATTTTCTTTGAGTATACATTATATCCTCCTCTTTTTTGTTTTAAATTGTCAAAGTTCGAACCTTGCAAAATAACATTTTTAAAATAAAATGTCAATCAAATCCAACAAAAAAATATCTTTATTACAAGATATTTATACTATTGTTAAACAAATTTAAAATTACTCAAACAAGGGGGTAGAAAGATATTTTTCTCCTCTGTCCGGAAAAATAACCACAATGTTTCCTGCTTTTATTTTCTCGGCCACCTGCAAGGCCGCAAACATGGCCGCTCCACTGCTCATGCCCACAAAAATACCTTCTTGGCGAACAATTTGACGAGTAACCTCAAAAGCTTTCTCACTATCCACCATAACCGTCTCATCAATACTACTTTCCTCATAAATCTCCGGCACAATCGCCTCTTCCATATTTTTTAACCCTTGAATATAATGATCTTTATGCGGATGAGCACTAACAATTTTTATATTCGGATTTTTTTCCTTTAAATATTTGCTTACTCCCATAATGGTTCCCGAGGTTCCCAAGGCAGAGACAAAATAATCAACCTGGCCTTCGGTTTGAGTCCAAATCTCCTCAGCCGTGGTTTTGTAATGCGCCATTTTATTATACTGATTGGAAAATTGGTTGGGCATAAAATATTCTTTGGGATTTTTCTCTACAATCTCTTTGGCCTTCCTAATGGCTCCGTCCGTTCCTTCGTCCGAGGCTATTAAAACCAGCTCCGCGCCAAAAGATTTAATCATTCTTTTTCTCTCCTCGGACACGGACTCGCTCATAACTATTTTAATCTTGTAGCCCTTAACCGCTCCTATCATGGCCAGACCGATGCCGGTATTTCCGGAAGTGGGTTCAATTATAGTTTTTTCTTTATCCAAAACGCCTTCTTCTTCGGCCTGATTAATCATATTAAGGGCAATCCTATCCTTAATGCTTCCACCTGGATTTACCCCTTCTAATTTAGCATAAATATTCACTTCAGAATTAATGTTTAAATTATTTATTCTTACCAAAGGAGTATTGCCAATAGTTTCTAAAACATTCTTATAAATCATAAATAAGTTTGAAAATATTTATTAATAACTTTTTTTATTTGCTTGCTTAATTCGGCTTTTTCCAGATCTTTGGCTCCGATCCATTTATACTCGGAATGCTCAGAACTTAATTTAACAACCGGAGAAGCATCCCCGGGCTTAACCAAAAAATTGAATTGAATTATGTTTTTGGTTGTTTTTCCTTTCTTAACTTTGTAAGTAAAGCTACTGAGGAAAGCAATTATTTCTATATCCAAACCGGTCTCCTCCTTAACCTCCCTTATCAAACTTTCTTCCCGATTCTCTCCCTCTTCTTGTTTTCCGCTGGGCAGCTCCCAAAGGCCGGGAAGAACTTCTTCATCCTCGTTTCTTTTTAGTATCAAAACTTTATTGTCATAAACAATTACACTGCCCACAGCAATTTTTAAATCAGAGTTTAAAAGCATAAAATAAAAAACAACTGCTAAAAAATTGTTTAAAAAATTAATCCAACATTTCCAGAATCTCCTCTTTTTCTCTTTCTATCATTATCTGGAAATTTTGAAAAGGCGACTCTAAGTCTTTGTTTTGTGGAACAGACAACTCTTTTACTTTTGTCTCTAAAATTTCTAACAAATCCTGGGTATAATTTTTAAAATCTATATCTTTATCTCGGAGTATGGTGACTATGGTTTTGATATTGCGGGAAAGATCATAATCTAGGTCTTTTATATCTTTTTTAAAAATATTTATGGCCCGAAAGATTCTGGCTATTTTCTTTATTAAATCAAGGTCTTTTTGTGAGTCCAAATCAAGTAAAGCAATTTCTGTAAAGACATCTATATCTTGAGCGCGAATTAACAATAATTTAGACGAATCCTCAACTATTTGCTTATAGCCCCCGCTTTGGGAAATTTTTTCCCTATAAAAATTCTCAGCCATAACCAAGGATAATAATTTGCTAAAATAAACGCCCAGACCTGGCTGTAGTAGGGATGCCTGAGAAGAAGAATTAAGTAAGGACAAAAGCTTCAAGCATTCAGCCATATACAAACTGATCTCTTCTTTTTCTAAAGGTTCATCACAAAGATCATCGGAAATATTAACCAAAGCGTCTAAAAATAAAGAAACAGAGGTATAGGAAGAGGGGTAAAAAGAGCCGAAAGCTTCTTGCAAGAAAAAAGTCCGACAATATTTTCTGCCGGAAAGCCATTTAGAGGTTACGGAAGCGGATATTTTTTCCAGGATCCGACGGGAAGAGGCAAAAAATTCTTCCTCCATCCCTGTCTTTTTTATCTCCTCCTCTAAAAAAGCAAGGAATTTTCCTGTTTCTTTTTTATATAAATCTATATTTTTTTTCATATTCTTGGAGATAACTAAATTTAAAATTATTTTTCTCTTTCTATTACAAAATCAGTTAGAGACAATAATATCTTATTCCAATTATTTTGAGGCAATTTTTCTAAATTATTTTTGGCTTTTGTTATATATTTTTTACCCAAAGCAAAGGCCTGATCATGAGCCGGGGTTTTTTTAATTAAAGCAATCCCCTCTTTTATCTCTCTTTCTCCGATCTCCTTCTTTTCCAAAATTCGAAAAATCTTCTTTCTGTCAGCAGGAGATAAATTTTTCAAAGCATAAAAAATCACGATATTGCCCAATTTTCTTTCTTTTATGTCCTTGCCTATTTTTTTGCCAAAATCCTTCTCCTCCCCGAATATATCCAAAATATCATCGCGAATTTGGAAAGCCATGCCCAGATTATAACCATATTCACTCAGGGTTTGCAAATCTTTTTCCCCGGCCCGGGCGCAGACCCCTCCGATTTCACAACAACCCTGAAACAAAACAGCGGTTTTTTTCCCCGCCATTTTATAATAAGAATTCAAGGAAACATTCTTAAAACGATTCTTAATTATATAGGGCTCATCTTCCCTACCTTTCTGCTCAAATAAAATATCCAGAATTTCCCCGCTCCAAATGGTTTTAAAGGCACGGGAATAGATCTCGGTAATCTCTTGGGAATAAGGTGATCGATTAGCGGCCAAAAAAACCGTGGCCGCATAATCCATGGCCACGCATTCGGCCACGGAACGACCGAATTTTTTCCAAACCGTAGGCCTGCCTCGCCTGACTTCGCTTTTATCTATAATATCATCGGTGATCAGGGTGCTGTTGTGCAAAATCTCCACCCCCGTGGCCGGATAAAGCAAATCCTTTTCCCGCGCTCCCATCATTTTGCCCGAGGCCAAAACCAGGGCGGGACGCAATCTTTTGCCTCCGGAAGAAATTTGCTGACCAATTAGCTTATAAAATCTCTTTTCCAGATAAGATTGCAATAACTCTTTAAGGATCGGGTCTATTTTACGAGCGCTCTCATTTAAGAAATTTTTTAACTTTTGATCCATATAAAAAATATTTGATTATTTTTTATTATAGCATTTTAAAGCTCCCGCGCAATTAACTGATTTTTTCAATAAAAAAACCACCGACTCTAAAAAGTCGGTGGTTGTTAAAAAAATAGTCTTTTAACCGCCTCCGGTTAAACTCTCGATAATGAAACTAACTATGGCATAAGATGCGAAAATAACCACCAAACCGATAGTGGCCCAAATCAAGATATTTTTCCCCTTCTCCACTCTTTCATTGTTTCCGGCCGCGGTCATCCAGACCAAACCGCCGTAGATAAACATAAGCAAGGCCAAAGAGCCCACTACTCCCAAAATTCCATTAATAATTCTTTTGATCAAAAGCTCCGGGCTTTCTGTTACTCCTTCTCCCAAAGGATTGGGGAATTCTCCTGTCACTCCGCTGTCAGGACCTCCGCCTTCAGTATCTTTAGAGCTCTGAGCCAAACAAGGAGAGAAAAGAAAAAAAGAAAAAACGAACAAAAATAATAAAATACCTATTTTTTTCATAGCTTTTAAGTTAAAATTGATTAATTTTATTATAGCAAATTTTAAAAAATAAAAAAAGGTGCGATTTTAGAAAAATCGCACCTTAGACCCAGCCGGAAGCAGTTTAAGTTCTTCTGCTTACCAGCAGAGTAATTTTTACCTCCTGTTCGCCGGCCACTAATTTAAAAGGACCGGCTCTGTCAGGGAGGCTGACATTGTCTTTCTCTATCTTAACAAGATCACCTCTTTTATACTTCACAAAAAAGGAATGATCTTTGCGGGCAGAAGAGAGACAATAGTTCAAGCCCTCCTCCACATACCACCAATTCCCCAGACTCTCCAAGGGCTGGAGCTCAAAATTGAATACTCCGGCCTCATTAATGGAGATTGTCTTGGTTTTGGGGGGCACCGACACCGACGATTTTGTCTTCCTCGTCTCTTCTTCTCCTGTTAAACTGTTGGCACAGAAAAAGAAAGTAGAGACTAGGAAGATAATAATCAAAAGGATAAAGACGGTTTTTATTGCTCCGCTCTTTTTATCCTCTTTTTCCGTTTTTTTATCATCCATTTTCGCCTCCTAACTAATAATTTTTTTACCTTCTCCTGCAAGACTCTTTAATGCCGGGATTAAAGAGTCCAGTCCTTCAAAGGAAAAATGACGAGCATTGATTTTCCCTTCTCTGGCCAGCTTATACCTTTTTAACAAGGCATAGGCCTGGTCGAAGGTAATGGGATTTCCGGCCTGGCGAGCCTCTTCCATAAGAACATTGGCTTGCTGGGCTTCGGTCTGCATTTCATAAACCTCGGCGTGTCTCTCTCTTTTCTCCCGGGAAAAGGCGGTAATTGACTCTTTCAATTCTTCATCTACCGGATTAATGGAAGTGACATTAAGACGATAAACTAAAATTCCCATTGCCTGGGTGTCACTCGAGCCGTTGATAATCGCCGTAGCTTCCTTTTCTCCGGTTAGACGATTTATAATTTTTTTAGTCAAATCTTTGTGAAGAGGAAGAAATTTTTCCCAATAATTTTCCTGGGCCACCTCACGGACGTCTTCCTCTATCACATCCGGGATAATCTCTTCTACTCCCTCGTCTTCACCGGTCTGTAAAAACATATACAGCCGATCAGGGTCGGGGGTCCAGGTGTAAGAAATAGATACAGCCATCTGGGCACCCATAAGAGAAGGGTCGGAATCAGACTCCTCTTCCCGTTTACACCAAACGGTCATTGGATTCATATCCCTGTTCCTCTTGGTTATATCAATCACAATATAACCGAGAAAAAAAGGAAAATAAGGAGCATGAAGACGTAAACCCTCTTTGACATAATAAACCCCCATAGCCTTCCACTCTCCATAACTGTCTTGGCCGTAAATCAGCCTTCTCTCCCCCCAAACTGTCATTACCCCGACAGAAGGAGGGTCGGCGGGAATGGTAATAAAAAAATATTCCCAAATCCCCCAAATCAAGGCGACCAGAGCGGCCAGAACCAAAAACCAAATTGGCCAAAATCCCTGGGTATGAAAAACAAACCCCAGGTAAATAATACTACCGACCAAAGAGATAAAAATGGCTGATAAGCCGAGATAAACGGCCTGCCTGTGTTTAAATGCCCAATTTACGCCTATTACCACGGCGAAAATAAAAAAATTTAATCCCAATACTACTAAAAAAGTGTTGATAAAAGCTTCAAACATGGCTACCTCCTCTTTATTTGTTGTTTTTATTTAAATTTTCAAAGTTCTTCAATACTGACTGGACAGCTTGGATAACCAAACTGCCCAATCAAGCATCTTATAAATATACCATAAAAACAAAAATAAGTCAAGAGAAATCCCCTTTTTTTCCTAAATTTCCAAACCCTTGATTTTTTAGCTAAAAAATTATAAAGTCAGCGTAATTATTAAGGCTATAAAAAAATAAAAGGAGATAGCTTTAAGTGTTCTTTGATTTTTAACCTAAACTGCAAAAAAGGAGAGAAAATGAGTCAAGTTCGCCTGATTTTAGGCAGTACCACAGATGAGGATAAGGCTATCAAAATCACGGAAATCTGGAATGAGCTGGAAGTTCACTATCAAACATCCGTGGCCTCTTGCCATTGGCACTCCGGGGACGGATTTGCCGAGTTTGTAAAAAGCCTAAAAGAAGAGATAATCGTCTTCCTGGGAGGAATGTCTTTTCAAGCGCCGGACATTGCCAAATCAATTTTGAAAAACTCGGGTAAATTCTTGCCGGTAATCGGCATACCCACGGACGAGGCAGCCAGAAGCGCCATTGAAGACCTGCCCAAAGGAACCGGTATTCTTACCACCGGCTTAAACCAAATCAGCTTGAGCCACTCCTTGGAAAACGCGGCTCTGACCATTGCCGAGCTGGTCGCCCTGGTTTATCGCGATGACCGAATTTACGCCAATCTCAAAAATTATCATCGCGAACAAAAAGAAGGAGATAAAAAAATCGAATCCGATTTTTTTCCGTAAAAATTTCCAATACCAAATCAAGTAAAGAGGTTCTTAATGAATTTGAAAAATTTAAATTTAACAGAGCAAGGAAAGATCCTAATGGATTTGGATAATTTACATTTAGTAAAAAAAGGAAAAGTGAGAGATATTTATGACCTAAAAGAAAACGGACTCCTGATGGTGGCCTCGGATCGTATCTCCGCCTTTGATGTGGTTATGGCCGAAGCCATTCCGGACAAGGGAAAAATTCTGACCCAGATTTCCAATATGTGGTTTCGAGAAATGGAGGATATTGTTCCCAACCACTTGATAGCCACCATGCCGGAATCTTTCCCGCTCAAATCTCGAAAACAGATTGAAAATCTCAGACACCGGGCCGTATTGGTAAAAAAAGCCACGCCTTTGCCGATTGAATGCATTGTTCGCGGCTATATCTCCGGTTCCGGCTGGAAATCCTACCAAAAAAACGGGACAGTCTGCGGAGTTGAATTGCCGGCAGGGCTCAGAGAGTCAGACAAATTGCCCGAACCTCTTTTTACTCCTTCCACCAAGGCCCCGGACGGCGAACATGATGAAAACATCAGTTTTGAAGAGGCCGAAAAAATTGTGGGCCGAAAAACAGCCGAGAAGGTACGCGAATTATCCCTGGCTATTTATCAGCGAGGAGCGGAGATCGCGGAAAAAAAGGGTATTATTATCGCTGACACCAAATTCGAATTCGGCTGGGACGAAAATGGCGACCTTATACTGATCGACGAGGTTCTGACTCCGGACTCTTCCCGTTTCTGGCCCAAGGAGGAATATCTGCCAGGAAGCTCACAACGAAGCTTTGACAAACAGGGACTGAGGGACTATCTTCAATCTCTGGACTGGAATAAACAGCCGCCTCCTCCGGCTCTACCTCAAAAGATCATCGAGGAGACCAAAAACAACTACACCCAAATTTACAAAATTCTGGTTTGATTACAACAACGCCGAAAAATTTAAAATTTTTCGGCGTTTTTCATTTAACCACGATTTGAGGATTATAAAAATATATATTAAACTAAAAACATGATAACTCCTGTTCAAAAAACCAAGCTTTATGATTACAATGCCCTGTATTACGACTACCCTCTGGAAAAATTAATGGAAAACGCCGGCAAGGGTATTGCCAAAACCCTGGAAGAAAAATTCGGCCGAAATCTAAAAGTGGCTTTTATTTGCGGGCCCGGCAATAACGGCGGTGACGGTTTAGTGGCGGCCCGCTACTTGCAAAAAGAACACAAGCCGGTAGTGTTCTTGGTGCCGGAACAAGCTAAATCCGAACTCACTCAAAAAAATTGGAAAAAATTCACCGGAGAAAAATATTCAGATATCTCACCTCAAAACATAGATAATGATTTTGATGTAATAGTGGAATGTTTATTCGGTGCCGGTATTACCGGAAAACTGCGAAAACCCTACAATTCCTGGCTTAAAAAAATCAACCAATTAAAGAGCCGAAAAGTTTCGATAGATTTGCCTGTCCCGGGCTTTAATCCGGACTTAATAATTTCTTTAATGACCCCAAAGGATCCCCGGGCGATCACTGTGGATATCGGCTACCCCAAATGGTTGAAAGAAAAAATCGGAGTGGGCGAAATTAAAATTCTGAATCGCCCGAGCAAAGGTTCCCACAAAGGCAAAAACGGACAAATTTTTATCTTGGCCGGAAATGAAAAATACCACGGAGCCCTGCTTTTGGCCTCTAAAACAGCCGGCAAAATAGCTGACTTGGTCTTTATATCTTCCACTCCGGAAAATTTACAACTAATTAAAGAACTCAAATCCCGATTAGCCGAATTTATAGCCATACCGGGGAAAGAAATTCCGAAATATCTTAAAAAGGCGGACGCGGTCTTGGTAGGACCGGGATTGGGCGTGAGCGAAAAAACAAAAAAGGAAGTAAATGACCTGATTGCAAAAAACAAAAACAAAAAAATAATTTTGGATGCCGATGCCTTGAAAATAATAAATAAAAGTTTATTAAACTCCCAATGCTTAGTCACTCCCCATGCCGGAGAATTCCAAAAGCTATTCGGAGTAAAGCCCGACCGGAGCAATGTTAAAAAAATGGCGCAAAAATACAATTGCACCATTCTACTAAAAGGGGAGGAAGATATTGTCTCAAGCGGCGAGGAGTTAAAAATCAATGAAACCGGAAACCCCGGAATGACCAAAGGCGGAACAGGAGATGTCTTGGCCGGGCTAATAACAGCCCTGGCGAGCCGAAACGAGCTCTTTTTATCAGCCTGCGCCGGCGCCTTTATCAACGGCTTGGCCGGGGATAGATTGCAAGAAAAAAAATCTTATTATTACAGCGCTTCAGAATTAATAGAAGAAATACCCGGGATAATGAAATGGGGCGAGGATTATTAAGAATAAAATTAAAAAACTTTCAAAACCCCCTCTTAATCTCCCCCTTGGGAAGGGGGAGAAATTTTGGAAAAAAAGATCCAACCCCCTCTTAATCTCCCCCTTGGAAAGGGGGAGAAATTTTGGAAAAAAAGATCCAACCCCCTCTTAATCTCCCCCTTGGGAAGGGGGAGAAATTTTGGAAAAAAAGATCCAACCCCCTCTTACTCTCCCCCTTGG
>CAZXUK010000006.1:16913-42558 GCA_964644045.1 uncultured Gammaproteobacteria bacterium | reverse complement strand
TCTCCCCCTTGGAAAGGGGGAGAAATTTTGGAAAAAAAGATCCAACCCCCTCTTAATCTCCCCCTTGGGAAGAGAGAGAAAATGTTTAATCAGAGAAAGGGTTTATGTCCTCTTAATCTCCCCCTTGGAAAAAAGGGGGAGAATTTTTTCTCTTGTTTTTTGTCTTCCTTTTACAGGAAAAAAAATTTTTTCCTCCCCTTGGCAAGGGGAGGATCAAGGTGGGGTTATCTTTTATTTTAAAATTTTATAATCAGTAATTTTGTTGTCCTTATCAAAATAAAATCTCATTTTAATCTGCTTACCGGAAAGCAAATCCAAAAGCCAATATTGGTCATCATCCCACATCTTGGGCAAAGGTATCTCTGTCGGCTTAAACCACTTAATCTCTCCTTCTCCCCTGTCCTTGGGTTCTCCTGACCAATTACATGATATATAAACATAAGAGAAAAAATGTTGCTTGGTTGCGTTAAAAATAAATTCCAGCTCTCCCCGCATCTCCCAAGAATTAAGTCTCACACCGGTTTCTTCCCAAATCTCACGAAGCATGGATTCTTCCGGGGTCTCACCTTTTTCTTTCTTACCTCCGGGGCCATTCCACTTACCTTGGCCGAAACCGCGCGCCTTCTTCTGCAGAAGCACCTCCCCTTTTTCATTAAAAAGATAACAAATAGTAAAAATTTGATCGTATTCCATATTTTTATTCCCAATCAGAAATTTTCAGGCCCTCTCCCCATTTTTCAATCACCAATTTTTGTCTTTCTCTAATCTTTAATTCCTCGGCCAAATCTTTGGGAATATTAATGTAGTAAGAATCACGACCGTTTTTAACCACTTTTCTAATAAACTTCTCAGTCATAAATAAATTTAATGTTTTATGAGTAATTAATATAGATTAGTAAAACTTTAAAACCTTTCTATGTCTCCCCTTTTAAAAGGGAGAGTTTTAAATATATTGAACATACCATTGAACATACCATGGTATGTTCAAAAAATAAAAATTTTTTAATGGTCATTGAAATTATTTGTGCAATTTGCCCGCCTCGCTGAAACCAAGCTTCAACTTGGCGAGGCGAGTGATAAGATTTGTTCACAATAAATTTAATTTTGCCTAAAGATAAAATATTTAACCGGGGTAAATTTGTAATTGGGGCTATTTAACCCAAAATTCTTTTTTTATTTCTTTGTCCTTCTTCTCTTTCTCTTCCTTTATTTTATCTTTGGCCAAATGTCTCAATTTTTCCAAATTCTCTTTTTCCAGCTCCCGAGCCCTCTTAAGTAAATATTTTTTAGTGTTTAGCTTAGAGTCATCCAGGACTTCGCTTAAAAGCACATCCATAATCGCCCCGATCTTGGGTCCGGGCTTAAGACCCAACTCCTCCATTAATATATCCCCGTTTATCTTAAGCATCTTAACCGAGATCGGGTCTTTTCTAACTTTTTTCATCATATACTCCAAATGTCTTAATTTATAGGGTTTGGCTTTGGGGACTCCCGACCCTAAACGATCAGCCACTCGCAGATCAATTAAATCTTTCAGGTTTTCCTCTCCCACCTTACGGATCAAACGCCGCACCGAAGACTCGGTTACCTCGCCCACATTATAATAAAACATATGGGCCTTAACCAAATTAAATATTTTTTCCGAATCTTCCCGGCTGAATTTAAGTCTTTTGGTAATCTTGCCCACCATTTTGGCCCCCAAATGTTCATGATTGTAAAAAGTGGCTTCGCCTTTAACGAATTTTTTGGTCTTGGGCTTGGCAATGTCATGAGTTAGGGCGGCAAAACGCACTCGCCAATCCGAATTAGGACAATTTTTTAAAGACAGGAGGTTATGATCAAAAACTGTATACACGTGATGACGGTTTTGTTTTACTCCCACTCCGGCTTCCAACTCCGGCAGGATATACTGAAGCAATTTATTTTTATGAAGAGTCATAATGCCCTGATAAGCGCGCGGGGATTGTAGAATTTTAATCAGTTCATCCCGAATTCTTTCTTGGGCTATAAATTTAATCCCTCCGGCCATTTTGAAAATAGCCCGCTCAGTTTTGGGCTCTAATTCAAAATCAAGCTCCACGGCCAAACGGATCGCCCGCATCATACGCAAAGCGTCCTCTTTAAATCTCTCCACCGGCTCACCCACGGCCCGAATTATTTTTTTAGAAATATCTTTCACTCCTCCGAATAAATCCACCAAAACATAATCGTCCATCTCCGCTATATGATTTTTTTTAATATCTTGGGGAATGCCCAATTTACTCTTTTTGGCTTTCATAGCCAAAGCATTAACCGTAAAGTCTCGACGGGACAAATCTTTAGACAACTCTTTTTCAAATTTAACCTCATCCGGACGCCTTCTATCCCGGTATCCTTGTTCGGAACGATAAGTGGTCACCTCCACCACCTCCTCTGAATCTTTTTTTTCGCAAATTAATAAAACCGTTCCGAAACGGTTTTCATATTTTCCCTTGGGAAAAACTCGTAATACTTCCTCGGGGGTGGCCCGGGTGGTTATATCCCAATCATGAGGAATTTTTCCTCGCAAAACATCTCTCACGCATCCTCCGACCACAAAGGCCTCAAAGCCCGCTTTTTCCAATTGAGAAACAATATTTTTTACATGTGTGGGTATTTTTATCTCTTTCTTGCTCATAAATTAAAAACCCAAATATTCTATTTCCTCCTGCATTTGAATATTAAATTCGTTTCTAACCTGCTGTTTAACATAACTGATCAATCCTATCACATCAAGAGCGGTGGCATTTTTTTTATTGATTATAAAATTACCGTGCTCCAAACTAATCTGGGCCCCTCCCATGGTCTTTCCTTTTAAGCCCATTTGCTCTATTATCCAACCCGCGCTTACCCAATTATTTTTAACTATTTTTTCCATCTCAGCGCGCTTAGCCAATTTGGGGCTTCTCTCTTGCAAATATTCCCAATCAATATTTTTAAAAATCGAACCGGCGCTGGGATGGTCAAGTTGATTATCTTTTCGGAATTCAAAAATTTTTTCCATTTTCTCTCCCACTTTTTTTGAATCTTCTTTTTTAAAAACTAAAACCGCATTAGAAATGATATATCTCTTGTGTTCTTTAAAAACACTGGTTCGATAACCGAATTGACAATCCTTGTTTTTAAATTTTTTCCAATTTCCTTCCACCAGATCAAAAACTTCCGCTTCCTCCAAAATATCGGAAATTTTAAAACCGAAAGCGCCGGCATTGCCCACTATGGCTCCGGCGATTTGGGCTCTGGGGATGCCCACTCCCCATTCCAATCCGGACAATCCTTCCCGAGCAGTGGTCCTGGCAATTTTATTTAAGCTGACCGCTCCGCCGCAAATCACCTTATTGTCTTTTAAATTAAAATTATCTTTAATCAATCTTAGAACCAAGTCCTTTATACCTTCATCATTAATTAAAATATTGCTCCCTCCTCCCAAAACAGTTATTTTATAATTATAAAAATGGGCCCAGTCAAAAGCGGCCTTAATATCCTTTCCGTCTTGGGCTTCCAAATAAAACTCGGCCGGCCCTCCGATCTTAAAAGTAGATAAAGAAGCCAAATCCACATTCTTCATTATTTTTTTCTCTATATCCATATAGTTATATCTTAACAAAAAAAAACTAATTTAAAAAGATTTTTTTCTTTTTTTTGACTTTTGACTTTTATAATCTTTTATGGTAATTTTTTAAAAATTCAAAAAGTTCTTTACAATACAATAACTAACTTAAAAAGGAGGAAAGCCTATGCGTAAACCGATAAGTGGAGTAATCACCGCCCTCATAACTCCGTTTAAAGAAAACGGAAAAATAGACTGGGATGGCCTGGAAAAATTAATTGAATTCCAGGTTGAATCCGGGGTGGACGGCATACTTTATACCGGGACCACCGGAGAAAGCCCCACCCTTAGTTGGCAAGAGCATTTTGAAGTTATGAAGCTTGCCACCTCTCAAACCAGGGGACGATGTTTATGCCTGGTGGGTGCAGGTAGCAACAACACGGCCGAAGCCCTAAAAGCGAGCGAGGAAGCGGTTAATCTGGGTGCTGATGCTCTTCTTTTGGTAGATCCCTACTACAACGGTCCCAGCTCCCTGGAAATCAGCCAAGAATACATCACTCCTATTGCCCGGCAATTTCCCCAAACCTCTATAATCCCCTATATTGTTCCCGGACGCACCGGCTGCGCCCTGGACTCTTATGACCTCAAAGAGCTTTGGGAGAATTACCCCAACACAAATACGGTCAAGGATGCCACCGGTGATTTGGAGCATATGAGAAGAATTAGGGCTCTTTGCGGACCTAATTTCTCCATCCTCTCCGGCGATGACGACCTTACTCTAAAAGCTGTGAAAGACGCGCATATCAAAGCTAACGGGGTAATCTCGGTTATGTCCAACATTTTTCCCAGAGAGATCAAACAAATGGTCTCCCAAAAAAAAGAGCCGGAATCAGCTTTAGGGAAAATACTGGGAATGGTAACCGTAAATACGGAAGAAGAAACCAGATACGGCACCTTTAGAAAAAATAAGTGCCGCAATCCGGTGCCGGTGAAAACCATGATGAATATCTTGGACATGCCCTCGGGTCCTTTAAGAAGGCCTTTGGGCAAACCGACTCCCAAGGCCTACAACCTAATCTTAAAAGCCTTAACAGAACTGAGGGATAAATATCCGGAGGCTTTTGCTCCTTTGGAAAAATTTTTTCGCCTTAAAACGGAGGAAAAAATAAAAAATGCGCCCGGGCGCGCAGATCTCCGCTACTAACTTCTTTCTTACCCGGCTTCAATATTGAAGACCGGGTTTTTTTATTTTTCCAGTAAAGCCCGGCCGATCCGAAAAACATCTCCCGCTCCCATTAAAACTATTAATTTTTCTTTATCGGCCTTTTTTCGCAAATATTCTTCCGCTTCAGCCAAAGTTTTTAAATATTGGGCTTTGTTTTGTTTTTCAATTTGATTGATTTTTCTTACCAAATCCTTACTGCTGACTCCTCCTTGTTTTTCCCTGGCCGAGCCATAAATATCCAAAACAATAACTTTATCCGAATGGTCAAAACTGGAAGCAAAATCGTCCAACAAAGCGCGAGTGCGGGAATAAGTATGAGGATGAAAAACAGTAATAATCTCTTTATCCGGATAATTATCTCTGATGGCCTTAAGAGTAGACCTTATCTCTGTGGGATGATGGGCATAATCGTCTATAATCGGAACCCCCTTGAATTTTCCCATAACCTCCATACGTCTGGAAGTGCCCCTAAATCCCTCCAAGTGGGTTCTGATTGCGGACAGATCCACTCCCATTTCTATGCTTAAAGAAATTATGGCCAAAGCATTATAAATATTATGTTGTCCCACCAAAGAGGTAACAAAACCGCCCAGAAGAGAATCTTGCGGATCCTCATCTTCTTCAGAGGCGAATTTAACTTTGAAAAAATTTTGCCCGTCTTTTTGAATAAAATCATAAGCCATATAATCGGCGTATTCTTTTAAGCCATAACTAACTACTCGTCCCCGACAATTAACCGCGGCGATTTTTTTTATTTCCGGATCATCAAAATTGGCAACCAATAATCCTTGCCGAGGAATTTTCTTTATTAAATCCACAAAAACCCGGATATAACTTTCTTTGTCCGGGAAAAAATCCGGGTGATCGTATTCAATATTATTTAAAAGCACCACCCGGGGCCAAAAATATTTAAATTTATTTTGATATTCGTCCAATTCCGCCACTAAATAATCGGACTTACCCACTAAACCGCTGCCTCCGAATTGAGGTACACGGGCCCCGGTCAACACATTGGGCTCTAATCCGGCCTTTTTCCAAACATATCCCAACCAAGCGGTGGTAGTGGTTTTTCCATGGCTTCCCGTTACCGCGATCCCGTAGTGATCATTAAAAACCTCTCCCAGGGCGCAAGCATAAGTGAGCACTATTTTTTTTCCTTTTAAAGCCCTATTTAGCTCCGGATTGTTTTCTCCGTTATAGGCGCTGGAATAAATAATCAAATCCGCATCCAAAGGGATATTTTCCGGGCTAAATCCTTTTAAAACTTTAATATTATTATCTTTTAAAACTTCATCGGTCATAAACTTCTCCTCCACATCAGACCCCAAAACTTCTATTCCTTTAACTTTCAAAAATTGAGCCAGCATGGTCATGCCCACACCCTTGATCCCGATCATATAAATTTTTTTTATTTGAGATAGATCCATTTTTTATTTTAATTTTAATATTTCCTTAATAATTTCAACCACCTCACCATTTCCTATTTTTACAACCTCTCGAGCGCGATCTCCCAATTGCTCTCTAAAATTCTCATTCTCGGCCAAAATCTTTATGTCCTCTATAAATTTTCCCGCGTTTAATTTTCTCTGATCTTCCACTAAGGCCGCTTTTTTTTCCGCAAAAATCCGGGCGTTTTCTTCCTGGTGAGAGTCGGGTATGGGAATCAAAATAGAGGGTTTGCCGAAATAAGAAATTTCAGTTAAAAATCCCAGTCCGCAACGGCTCACCACAAAAGTGGCTTTATTCAAGGCCTGAAGCATTCTGTCCGGCTTTAAAAATTCAAAAGAAATATAGTGTTCTCGTACTCGTGGCTTGGCTTTTCCTTCTCCGGAAATATGAATCACCTGAACCGTTTTGGTAATCTCCTTCAAATTTTTTTCCACCAGATCATTAATAAATTTGGCTCCGGTTCCGCCTCCCACAACCAATAAAATCGGCGTATCCTCTCTAACTTTAAAATAATTATCTTTTGCTTCCATGTCCAGATTTTTTCTTATAATATTCCCCACTACCCGGGCTTTAGCTCCGTAAGCTTTTCGGGATTCCTGAAAAACGGTGGTGATTACTCGAGCAAAAGGAGCCATTAATTTATTGGCTAAACCGGGGCGAACATCCTGCTGGTGGATCAAAATCGGACGTCTTAAAAACCCGGCCGCCCAAACCGCGGGGACACTCACAAAACTGCCGGCGCTCATCACTAAATCCGGACGATATTTTAAAACTAAAAACAGAGACTGAAAAAAACCAAACCCCAATTTAAATAAATCAAAAAAATTTTTCAAGGAAAAGTAACGTCGCCATTTTCCGGCACAAATAATTTTATAATCGATTTTTCTGCCCTTAAAATCCTTATACTCCACCATATCCCTCTCCACCCCCTTCTCACTTCCGATCCAGATAAAATCCACCTCTTTCTCTCTACTAAAAAACTCCTCAGCCACCGCCAATAAAGGACTGACCGAACCTCCGGTTCCTCCGCCGGTTAAAAAAATAGTTTTTTTCTTGTTTTTTTTGCTTCTCATATTATTTTGTTTGTTTAATATATTTACTGATGTTAACCAATATCCCTAAAGCCAACAAAGAAGCTAAAACAGCCGAACCTCCATAACTGACCAAGGGCAAGGGCACACCGGTCATAGGAATGAGATTGATCATCCCCCCAATGTTTAAAAAAGACTGGATAGCCAACCAAAAAACTATTCCCAAAGCCAGCAGGCGCCCGAATTTATCCGGAGCATGTTTGGCTATCAAGCTTCCCCGCCAAAACAACAACAAATACAAAATTATTAATAATCCGGAAAAAATAAAACCGACCTCTTCGGCTATAATAGAAAATATGGAATCACTAATTACTTCCGGTAAATACATATATTTCTGCCGACTCTGTCCCAATCCCCGGCCCCAAAGACCGCCCGAACCCACTGCTAGTAAAGATTGATTGACTTGATAACATTCATCTTTAACATCTAACTGGGGATTAACCACGCAAGCGAATCTATCTTTAATATACGGCTTGATCTCCAAAATACCAAACAAGACCACCATACCTATAAGGCAAACCATTAACAAATGACTTATTTTTCCTCCTCCTAAAAAATAGACCGCCAAGGAAGAAAAAACAACAATAGAAAGAGTGCCCACATCCGGTTGTAAGATCATTAAGAAAGCGATAACCATCAAAATTAAAATAAAAGGACCCAGTCCTTGGGAGAAAGTTTTTAAATCCTCTCCTCTTCTTTCCACCCAGGCGGCTAAATAAATTAAAAAAAACACTTTTACAAATTCCGAAGGTTGAAGAGAAAATCCGAAAATATCGATCCAGCTATGGGCTTTACCATAATTGGCTCCCAGGCCCGGAACAAACACTAATAATAAAAACAAGCAGGAAAACAACAAAAAAAATATGGCATACTTCTTCCAAAAAGAATAACTGAGCCGAGAAAAAAAATAAAAAACCCCTATACCTAAAAGAATCACAAGAAATTGATGATTAAAAAAATGATAACTATCACCAAACGCTTTATACCCTACTACCGAAGAGGCGCTGGAAAGCATTACCAGTCCGGAAAAAACCAATAAAGCAATAATCACTATCAAAAATTTATCCGGAGCATGCTCTCCTCGGCCGGATTTAAAAAATTTAGAATTAAAAATTTTTCTTTTTAATTTTTTCATCCCGCTTTTTATTTTATCTTCCTAATTAAACACAAAGGAGTGCTTTCGCTTCCTTGCCCCAAGGGATTGTCACGAAAAACCCGACGAGCAAAATCTGGGGAAATTTTTTTGTCCGATCTTCCCAAAACAGCCACCCCCAGATCATTGGCATCTATAATAACCACTTCGCTTCCCAAAAGATTTTTTAATTCTTTGGCCACTTTATTCGGTTTTAAAGGTCCGAATTTGGCATATCGGTTATAGGGGGGTAAAGTATAATCGCAAGGACCGTCAATAGCCGCAACTTTGGGTCCGCAAACTCTATAAAAAACTCCCCGGATTCCCAATGGTTTGGTTATAACCGAAGCTAACACGCCTAAAAAAATTCGAATTCTTCCCACCTCTCTAATAGCCAATTCCATGGTCCAGGGACTACCTATTCCTATGCCATAAGGGGATCTATAAACATATTTACTTAGAAACCTGGCCAGAAAAGAAGTTTTAATATCCTTAACGGGAAAAGCTCTGCCTTGAGTGATAGCCACCGCTCTTTCGCTTATAAAAACCAAATCTCCTTTTTTTAAGCGGGGCTTTAAATATCTGGTCATTATCTTTTCCAAATTGTCCTCTTTCTTAATAACATGAGTTTTTATGGGCAATCGAAGATATTTTTCTCCTTCCACCTCTATTTGCAAATTTTTACCCGGGTTAGGTTTAAGCTCCGACATAAAATTTATAAGGCCTTATCAAGCAAAAAAAGAATTACTCCCAACGCTGAACTGATCCCGGCTATTACCCAAAAACGCATAACAATTTTGGGCTCGGGCCAACCCCGGGCTTGCAAATGATGATGAATGGGGGCAGAAATAAAAACTTTTTTTCCTTGCCTGAAACCTTTAGACAAGATTTGAATAATAACTGACACAGATTCCAAAACAAAAATCAAACCGATCACCGGGAGAAAAAGGGCGGTATTGGTGAGCATAGCTATAATGCCCAGAGTTACACCCAAACTCATAGCTCCCGTATCTCCCATATAAAAACGAGCGGGATTGATATTAAACCACAAAAAAGCGCACAAAGCGCCGATAATCACGGAACAAAAAGTTGCCAAGTCAAATCTTCCCAAGACAAAAGATATCACTCCCAGGGCCCCGAAACAAGTTAATAAAACTCCGCCCGCCAAACCGTCCAAACCGTCTGTTTCATTAACCGAAAAAGCGGTGGCCACAAGCACGAAAATAAAAAAAGGAATGTACCACCAAGAAATCTCCCAACTTCCCAGGAAAGGAACATGAAGCACAGTCCAATTCAACTTAAAATAAAACCACCAGGCACCCACCGAGGCAATAATGGTATAAATAAGAAGCCGGTGTTTCATATTTAATCCTCCGCCTCCGGTAACCCCCTTTCCTCTAACATCCAACCAATCATCAAACAAGCCCACCAAAGCGGTGGCCACTAAAGCCCCCAAGGGAAGTAAGGTCTCCCCTCGAGACAGAAAATTCAAATTTTGCAGGATCTCTTGGTGCGGGAAAAGACGAGCCAAATAAAAAAAGAGTAAAGAAAAAATTAAAACCGTTACCCAAACCAAAACCCCTCCCATGGTGGGCGTTCCGGCCTTATGAGCATGCAATTTACTGAAAACGGGAGTTTCGCCGTTAGCCCGGATCTTTTTACCCAATTTATATTTATACAAAAAATGGGTTAAAAGCGGAGTCCAAAATAAAGTAAAAATAAAGGCCAAAGTGCCCAAAGCCATAATTTTAACTACAAAAAAAATACTCATAAACAATTATCTAAAATTAACTAAATAAACAGGGCCCAGGGAAGCAAACAATAACAAATTGATCAATAAAGTGGCGGCCAATATCAGGTGAGCCAAAAATTTAAACTCGCTAAAATTCAAAAAAACAGATAATAAAACGGAATTAAGCAAAAAAAATATTAAGCCCAACAAAGGAATAATATAAAGCTTGGAAGCCAGGCCCAACAAATCCACTCCAAAATCTACATCATAATGAAGGATAAGTAAATTACCTTGGGCTTTATAATTTATAAAACCCACCAAAATCCAGCTTAAGAAATTAAAAAACAAAATTAAAATCAAATAAATTCTCGCAAAGAAAGATTCAAAAACCTGAATCAAGTCAAAGAATAACTTTTTTTTCAAAAAAGACAAAAAGTCTAATGTTTTAGCGGTTAAATCCATAAAAACATTTTTAAAGCAATAAACTCTTCCACAACTATTTTTTCGACACCAAAAACCTAAAAAAATAATTTAAATCAATCAAGGGAGCAAAATTCGCGGATTATTTTTGAGTGTTTATCTTAATAATAAATTTCACCGGCTCCAAGCTCTTTTTTATATTTTAACACATTAAAACAAAAAATAAAATTCTTTTAAAGCTTATTTTTCTGTGATATAATAAATAAAAATAATTCTAAATCTTCTTTTATTGTCCGGATATATTTTATAAAATCCGGGAAAATATAATTTAAATTATGACCGAAGAAAAAATTAAAAAAATCTTAGTTGAAAACGAAGTTCTAACTTCCGAAGAATTCGATAAATATAAACAAGAAGCTCAAAAAAAAGGAAGGGGAATAAAAGATTACTTGATTGAAAAAAAAATTCTTTCTTCTCATCCTTTTTACAAATTAGTAGCTCAACATTTCAATCTTTCTTTTATAGATTTGCGGGAAAAAAACATAAATAAAAAAACCCTGGCTTCTGTTCCGGAGAAAACCGCTTCGGTTCATAAGATAATCGCTTTTGAAAAAAATGCTAAAAACATTAAACTGGCCACTCCCAACCCCGATCAATTGGAAATTTTTGAATTTATTAAGAAAAAAACCGGATTAGAACCGGAAATTTATGTCACCACTCCGGAGAATATAGAAGAAAAAATTAAAAAATATCACAAAAAATTAAAAACCGAACTGGGTTTTTCTTCCAAAGAAGAGAAAGAAAAAAAAGAAAAGGGTTTAAAAGAAAAAGGGGAACAAATTTCCACCATCAATTTGGTAAACAAACTTCTGGAACATGCCATATTCCAGGAAGCCAGTGATATACATATTGAACCGGAAGAAAAAAAGATAATAGTCCGTTACAGAATAGACGGGATTCTACATGATGTTATGACTCTGCCCAAGAGCACTCATAACGGTATAGTAGCCCGGATTAAAATACTCTCCAACCTAAAAATAGATGAACACCGACTTCCCCAGGACGGAAGATTTAAAATTTATAATAAAAAATATAAAATTTCTTTCCGGGTTTCCATAATTCCCACTTTTAACGGAGAAAAAATTGTTATGCGCCTTTTAAATGAGGATGCCCGGATCTTAAACTTGGAGGAACTGGGTTTTCAGCAAAAAGCTTTAAAAAAATTGGAAAGAAATATTAAAAAACCCCATGGAGAAATTTTGGTTACCGGCCCCACGGGGTCAGGTAAAACCACCACTCTTTATACAATTTTAAATATCTTGAATACTCCGGGGGTAAATATTTCCACTATTGAAGACCCGATTGAATATCACATTGAAAGAATCAACCAGTCCCAAGTTAATCCCAAGATCGGTTATACTTTTGCCAAAGGATTAAGAGCTTTCCTCAGGCAGGATCCGGATATAATAATGGTGGGGGAGGTCAGAGATGAAGAAACGGCGCAAATAGCCACCCACGCCGCCATGACCGGACACTTAGTGCTTTCCACCCTTCACACCAATGATACTATTTCTACTATTTACCGCCTGAATAATATGGGGGTTCCTTTCTATCTCATCTCCAGCACTCTCAATTTAATAATCGCCCAAGGATTAGTAAGAAAAATTTGCCCTAATTGTATAAAAAGTTACAATTTAAGCAAAAAAACGGAAAAAGATCTGGAAAAACAATTTAACACCAAGGAAATAATTAAGACCATGCAAAAAGAAAACGTGATTTCAAAAGGCCAAAAAAAACTGTCGGATCTTTTATTTTATAAAGGAAAAGGATGTAAACAATGCGATCATACCGGCTATAAAGGGAGAGTGGGCGTATATGAAGTTTTGGAAAACACGGAAGACTTCTCCAATCTAATCCTTAAACAAGCCAGAAAGAAAGAGCTGAAAGAACAAGCGCGTAAAGACGGCTTGATCAATATGGCCGAAGATGCTTTTATGAAAGCCAGAAACGGAGTTACTACCATAGATGAAATTATCAGAGTAACCAGTAGTTAAAAATTATTAAAAACAGATGAAAATAATTTGCGTTATTCCCGCCTGGAATGAAGAAAAAAATATTTCTTCCGTAATAACGGCGGTAAAAAAACAAATCCCGGAAGTGGTAGTGGTGGACGACGGCTCTCAAGACAACACCTCTGAACAGGCACGTCAATCCGGAGCCACGGTTTTAAAGCATATAATCAATCGCGGGCAAGGAGCGGCCCTACAAACCGGGAACGAATACGCTTTAACCAAAAAAGCGGATATAATTGTTCATTTTGACGCTGATGGTCAATTCCTGTCCCGGGAAATTCCGGAAATAATAAAGCCCCTGAGAAAACAAGAGGTGGATATAGTTTTTGGCTCCCGCTTCTTGGAAAAAAAATCCCACCTCCCTTTTTCTAAAAAATATTTTTTGCTCCCTCTGGCCCGTTTAGTGAATAAATTTGTTTTAAGAGTGGATTTAACTGACCCTCAAAGCGGATTCAGGGCATTATCCTCCCGGGCGGCTAAAGCCATCACCATTGAACAAGACGGTATGGCCCACTGCAGCGAAATTATTTATAAAGCTTTTCAAAAAAAATTAAAATTCCAAGAAGTTCCCATAACAGTTATTTATCATAACTTCGGACAAAAATTAGGGGGAGGAATAAAAATATTAAAGGATCTACTGTTTGCCAAACTAATGAATTGATCTTTGAATCTTCTTGCTTAATATTCAAAATAAACTATGACTCAACAAATAATCGCTCTAATCATAATCTGCTTTTTCCTATCCCGGCTTCTGTGGCAAAAACAAAAAAAACAAATAAGCGGAGGAGAATTTGTTTTTTGGTTTTTTTTCTGGATGTTGGCCGCCGCGGCTATTATAAGCATAAAATGGATTGATCAATTATTGGCGCAACTGGGTTTTTCCGGGTCCGGAATAGAAATGCTTTTTTATTTGGCGGTAATAATACTCTTTTATCTAATCTTTAAAATCAGAATCAGACAAGAAAAACAAGAAAAAGAAATAACCCGGCTAACTCGTCAAATAGCCCTAAAAAATAAAAAGAAAAATCATGTTAAACGCTAAAGATATAGCCATAGAATTCATTAACGCTCTATTTACAATTTTTATAGTCAGCGGAACAATTCTTTATTTTATTGCCGGAGACAATTTTGAAGAATTCAAAATTTTTTTAAAATCCCTTTCCCCGATCGCGGTTTTTGTTTTAATCCTTCTTATATTAATAAAAATTAAAAGGCGAACTTTTAAAAAACGCTCCAAGGAAGGAAATCTGGACTTGCTGCTTAGATTAACTTATATGGATAAAATAAAAGCGGATCTGATTGCTTTTCTAACCCCCGTGGTTATTTTAATAATTCCCCTGATAAAATACGGAAGAATTTATTCCTTGGATTTAATCCAGGCCCTTGTTTGTTTTATTATTCTTATGCTCTGGCATAAATATATTTTTGGCAAAGAAGATTAAATATTTAAATCCCGATTTATATGAAAATAGCTCAAGTTGTTTGCACTTATCCTCCTTATCGGGGAGGAATAGGAAAATCGGCTCAAACTTTTTCCCGGCTCCTGTCTTCAAAGCACTCCCTCGTCACCATCACCCCCAAATACAAATCCGGCTTAGAATCCTCTTCTCAAATCAAATACCTCAATCCTTTACTAAAATACGGAAATGCGGCTCTATTGCCGCAAATTTTTAAATATCTAAAAAATACCGAGATTATTTATTTTCATTATCCTTTTTTTGGAACCGATCTAATAATTTGGCTTTACAAATTAACAAGAGGAAAAAGAAAAAAAATGATCATACATTATCACATGGACACTTTTAAATTGAGTCCTTTGGCCAAATTATTAAAAATACCCTCTGTTTTAATGTTCCGTTCACTACTAAAAAAATCCGATCTTATAACTTGTTTTAGCTTGGATTATATTAAAGAAAGCCAAATCGCTTCCTATTATCGAAAAAATCCGGCCAAATTTAAAGAAATACCCCTTGGAGTGGATACAAAAAAATTCTTTCCTTCCGCGCAAAAACCGAAATCCTCCCGGGTTAAAGCCTTATTTGTGGGAGGCCTGGACAAGGCGCATTATTTCAAGGGCCTGGACTATCTACTGGAAGCTTTAGCCCTTTCCCCTTCTTATATAATTTTGAATATAGTGGGAGAAGGAGAGGAAAAAAGGGCCTTTCAAGAAAAAGCTCACACTAAAGGATTAAAAGAAAGAATAAATTTTTACGGTTCGGTTTCGGACTCCGAGCTCCCTCGGATCTACCGAGATCATGATTTCTTTGTTTTACCCTCGATTGATAAAAGCGAAGCCTTGGGAATTGTTCTCTTGGAGGCCCTGGCCAGCGGACTTCCGGTTATAAGCTCTCAACTTCCCGGAGTAAGAAAAGTGTTTCAAGAAGGCGAACAAGGATTTAGCGTGCCTCCTAAAAATATTAAAAAATTAAAAGAAAAAATAATTTTCTTGGCGGATAATCCGGAATTAAGAAAAAAAATGGGTAAACAAGCAAGAGAATTGGCGGAAAAAAAATATTCCCCGGAGGCCTTGCGGGAAAAATTTAATGAAATCCTAAAAAAATATGAAAATAGCAATATTGAATAATTTATATCCTCCGGAACGCAGAGGAGGAGCTCTAAAAATAGCTGAACTAATGACAAAAGGGTTTTTCGACCAAGGTCATCATATTTTTGTTATATCCACATCTCGGGAAAAATCAAGAATAGAGAAAAGAGAATCAGCTCGCATCTATTATTTAAAATCATTTTATCTCAAGCTCCATAAATTTCCTTTACCTATAAGACTATTTTGGCAACTGTTTAATCTCTTTAATTTGTCTAAATATTTAAAAATAAAAAGAATATTAAAAAAAGAAAAGCCGGATTTGGTTATCACTCATAATCTTCAAGGCCTGGGACAATTAACGCCCAGAGCCATAAAAAAAAGCGGGGTCAAGCACTTTCATCTCCTGCATGACATACAACTTATTCATCCCTGCGGACTTCTGCTGGCCGGAAAAGAAAAAAAATTAAAAACAATAAGTTGTCGAATTTATTCCCATATCAATAAAATAATGATAAATTCCCCCGATTATGTGATCTCGCCCTCAGCTTGGCTGATGCAAAAACATAAAAAAAAGAATTTCTTCCCCGGGTCTTATACAAAAATTCTTCCCAATCCGATTGATTCTGATCCCGAATTAAAAAAAATAAAAAAATTTCAAAAATTCACTTTAACTTATATAGGACAACTGGAAAAACACAAGGGCGCGGACAAATTAATAAAAATTTTTAAGGATTTAAATGATAGGGAGAAGGGGGTCTCCCGACTATTAATTGTGGGCAGCGGATCCCTTCTACCTAAACTAAAAAAGGAAAATAAAAACAATCCTCGGATAATTTTTACCGGATGGCTCTCAAAAAAAGAAACAAACAAGACTCTTGCCCGATCTCACTTTTTAATAATTCCCTCTCTCTGCTATGAAAATTATCCTTCTATTATACCCGAGGCCTTTAACCTGGAGACTCCTGTTATGGCCTCTCGCTTGGGAGGAATTCCGGAGATAATAAAAGACGAGGATTTTCTGTTTAATCCTTTAAACCGGCGAGAGATGAAAGAAAAAATAAAAAAAGCCATAAAAAATTATGACTCTTATCAAAAAAATTTTTTATCTTCCGTTTATAAAAACAATCAAATTAATTCACGCCAATATATAAAAAAAATAGAAAAACTGATCAAGGAGAACAAAAGTTAATTCTTTTATTTTCTCCTTTTTTAGCCCTGGCCTCACCCCTTATTTCTATTTCCACGGGAGTGTCCACGCTATCATCGCCCTCATTGTCATAAAGCTTGGCGATTTTTAAGTATTTAATCTTGGAATCAATCCCTTCAAGCTCATAAGAAGCGAGAACGGTTTTTTCTTCATAGGGACAGGCGTTGCTCGGCACTCCTCCCAAACTGATCCATTCCTCTCCATCAACACTTAAAAAAACCTCATAGGCATCACATCTCATAATACTGGGCCAACGCATACTTAAAGAAAGGGGTCTTAAAGCCGGATTTATTTCATAAACCATAAAATTTAAATCGGGATCACCTTCCGGATTATCATGTATTTCCCCTTTTTGCCAATTACAATCAGCTCCTCCGCCGGCCCCCAATTCAGGCCGACAAGTTAATTCCCCTTCTACTTCTTCGGTGGTAGTCACCCGGCAATCTTCGCTTAAACAAAAAAAATCATTCTTCTCGGGATCAAGCTTTTTTCTTTCATCCAATTTTTTCACCAACTTATTCAATTTTTCTGTCTTAATCTTATCAATATGCTGAACAGAATTAATATCTTGTTCTTGAGACCAGCTAATCGAGGAATAAAAATTATCATATAAAAATTTCAAGGAATACAAAAATATCCCCGATATTAAAAAAATAAATACTAAATAAACAAAAAATTTATAACGTCCGAATTTGTTCATACAAATTAACTCAAGTTTTATATCTTATTTAAAAATTATTTAATCCAATAACTGTCAGCTTCTATAAACAAGGAAACATTTTTTTCTGAAGCGTCTGAAGAAAAATCAGAACTTAAATCCGAGGCCGGAATAACTTTCATTTTAATGGAATTGATTTCTAAATAATATCTCAAGGATTTGAGGCCCTTAAGATAAACCAATTGATCGCTTAATCTTCCCTGGGTAAATAGTTTTAAAGGAATCTTTCTGGCAAAATCCAGTTCCTCTCCGGAATTATATTCAATATTGGGAGTTTGTTTAATATTATTTTTTTTAGCTAATTTCTCCAAGGAGGTAACAAATTCTAACTGATTATCCGGGTTTACCAGAACTTTTTCCACTTTCTCCATTTTTTTATTTATCTCCGGAGCTTTCCCCGATAACAATTTAGCATTAATACCCGCTAAATATTTCTCTTCAATCTCCATTCTCTGTTCTTTCACTTTCTTTTTTGTTTTTTTAATCTCCTCGGCACAAGGAATAATAACCAAAAAAATCAACAAAAATACCGTCGCTAAAAGGAAAACCAACAAAACAATAATTTTATTTCTTTCTGATAAACGAAAACGATAATTTAATTTCATATACTAAAAATTGATCATTTAATTTTTATTTTCGCCTCCAATTGAAAATCTATGTTCTCTTTTTTAAAAATATCCTTGATAGGGAAATTTATTTCGGAAAAATATTCAAACTTACCTAAACTGTTTTTTAAATCAATTAAAACGTCTCGGTTATCAGCTATTCCTCGAATGTGGGCCTTTTGAGATTTTTTATCTATCTCCAGGGAGTTTAAACAAATTCCCTCTTTAAAGGGCCGGGTGGTGCTGGAAATAATGCTTGTCCAAGAAAGGGATTTGTCGGTTAACCCGGAAATTCTATCTATTTTTAAATTTACTTCTTTGGTTTTTATCGGTTCTTTTACATCTTTGCTCATTATAAAATTGGTATCACTGATCACTTCATAAAAATTAAGGAAAATTTTATTGGAAACATAAAAAATTCCGGAGATTACCAAAACAAAAAAAATTAAAATAAAACCTATTCGAAATAAGCTCCTATACAAATATCTTAACCTTAATTCTTTTCTGAACTTATAGGGAAGCAAATTTAAATAAATCATAATTATAACTCTTTATTAAAAATTCCGCACAGAGCCAAACCGATGGCAGTAGAATTGGAAGCCACATCCTTCTTTTTGAAAAATTCTCGGGCTTTTTTGTCCAAATTTAAATGAATAAGAGGATCTCCTTGTTTAACTTCCACCGAGTCGGGCAAACAAGTAAAACTTTTCTTTAAACCGTCCAAGTGAGACCCTCCCCCCACTAACAAAACGCTCTCCAAAGAACCGAGCTCGGAAAAATTCTCATAATAAAATTCCAAAACCCTGCTTAATTTTTGGTCTAAAATTTTAAATTTTTCTTCCAAAAGGGGCTTGATTTTTTTATAATCCTTGTCACGGGAAGAAATTTTTTTCTTTTTCTCTTCCGCTTTGTTTTTCTTGATCTTTAATTTTTCTTCAATAGCTTTAGTGATCTCCTGTCCGGAAAAAGAAACACCGGAAGTAAAAAGAATGGAATTTCGGGAATACATTATAATAGTAGTATGAACATGCCCCAAATCAATGATAATATAATTCTTGCCCAAGGTATTTCTAAAATCCGGGGCCTCTTCTTTTAATAAACTTCGGACAATTGCCACCGGTTCTATTTCCAAAGATTCCACCGATAAGTCCGCCCGGGTAAAAAGATTATAATATTGATCTACATTTTTTTTAGGAGAGACTCCGACCAAAACCAAAGTTTTATCTTTCTTGGTTTCAATTTTCTGCCAATCCATATAAATCTCTTCCATGGAAAAAGGAATGTGCTTCTCTGTTTCCGCCTCTATCGCCTCCGGCAAATTATTAAAAGAAGAATTAATTTCAATCATTTTCACAAAAGTCTTGGACTCAGGCAGGCAAGCCACCACTCGACCGGAGTTGATCTTCCCGAATTCGGGATTGTTAACCAAACTTTGTAAAAAATTAATTGCTCTTTTTTCATCTTGAATTTCCCCTTCGCTTATTACTCCCCGAGGTAAATTCTTTCTGTTAAAAGATTGTAGATCAATGCTGTTCCCGTTCTTGCTAAGCTCTACTAATTTTAAAGAATAATCGGAGATGTCTATTCCCAAAGGATAAGTTTTTTTACGGTTAAACATTTTTTATATATTAATCTTTTCAATAATTATAACAAATTAATACTCTTCTTCCCAGTGCTCCACTGTTACTACCGGAGAAAATTCGGTGGTTTGTAAAGTATCTTGCACTTCTTCATCCCCATAAATTATTTCTAAATCCTGCCAAACACTAAATACCCCCACTTCCCGCGCAAAAATAGCTCCCACAATGGTAATTTGATTGGAAAAATCTGTAAAAATAAAATCTTTGGTGGCATAAACTACTCCGTGTATATCACCGCCTTCCATACAATAATCAAAAGTAATATCTCCATTGGCGATCAAGCCGGCGGAGAAACCGTCTTCATGATTTATGGTTAAATCGGTATAATTTCCCCAACAACTCAAGAAACCGTAAGGATCTCCCAAGGTTATATCTCCATTAGCCACCAAAAGACCATTAATGATTAAATCCACATCCTTATCAATTTTAACCTCTCCTTCCACATAAATAATCTCGCTATCCAGTATCAAGGATCCTCCATCGGCATTGTCAATCAAATCCTCAAATTCATCCTCGGTATAAATAATATCGGCCCGGGACTTATAAGAATCCGGATCTTCCGGGTTATCAAAGGAGACCGAGGGCATTTCCAGCTCTTCAGGAGCGGGTGTGCTGTCGCCATCTATGATATCTCCTCCCACATGAACATCGGCCAAAAAAGACTGATCAAAGTCATTGAGAGCGATTAAATCATGATCCACAAACAAGTCAGTCTCGAGCCCGCTAACCGTAACATCGTGATTAGCTTGCAAAGAACTGGTGGAAACTATAACATCGCTCAAAAAAATTTCTATATCATGTCCTCCCAAAATACCAACATCATCAATTTTACTACTGGAGGCGATAGCTTTATAAACCTTGGTTTTAACCACCCTTTGGCTTAAACTTCCAAAAACAGTGGTTTTGGTTCCGGTAGAAACAATATTGCCCTGGGCCAAGCCCGTATTTTGAATAGACACTTCATAAGAGCCGCTTCCGGGCCCGAAAGGATTGCTGCGATTAAAACTTGCGCTCCAATCCGGATCACTTTCAAAATTATTTTTGTAAGTTTCATTATTTTTCAGGCGCCAAATCATCTCTTCAATCCCGGCTTCGGCCAAATGATAAGTTTCCAAACCTTTAAACTGACTATCCGAAATTTTTTTCTCCATCGAAGAAAACTCTAAATAATACAAAGACAAAAAAAGCAAAAGGCCCATTAATAAAATCACTATTATCAAGGTCGATCCCTTATTTTCAGATAAAATCATAAAAATTAATTACGGCTAAAAACACTTGTGTTTATTTTAAAATTTTGATCATTATTCTCTAAGGTGGAAGAGGCGTGAATCAATCCATTCTCTTCCCAAAATCCCACTCCTTTAAAATACTCTCCCACTACCTTATCCTCTAAAACTTTACTTTCAGGGAGCTCCCCTTCTTCGTTGGTGCTGTTATATTTCACATAAATATCCGGTTCCTCTTCAAAAAAATAAACCAATTTAGCTCGTCTTAATTCGTTTCCGTTCAAATAATAAAAAATATAAGTAATTTGGTCCGAATTGTGGCCATCTTGAAACATCATCTCTTCCGTTGCCTCAGAGCTGCTGGTGGCCAAAGGAGTGGCAATGGCCACCGATTGCCTGATTTCTCGAGTAATTCTATCAAAAGCTACTCGGCCATTTTGAGCCAACTCCATTTTATCTTCGGAAGTATCATAAACTCTCTGAGACATTACATACAGAGAACCGGATACCATAATGATCACTATAAAAACAGAAAGCGCCACTAAAAATTCCAATAAAATAAAACCCTTATGGTTTCTAAAAAAATTTTTTAAATCGAGACTCATAAATTAAGAAGAAATAAATTTAAAATTGTCTAAAACATATTCCACTTCTTCCAAAAAAACTTCTGAATTTATACTCTCTCCTGCGCCGGGATATTTAATCAGGTATTCTCTGCCGAAATTTGTAAGTAAAATATATAAATCTTTCTCTCCGGATACAGTTTCCTTTATGATATACTTTCTTCCTTTAACTCCGTCTACAAAAATTATTTCTTCTTCAATTTTAATCATCCCGGGATACTTTTGCGCTTCTTGTTTAGCTTCTTCGATCTCCTTTTTCGCCTCTCCGGCTTCCCGTATCACTTCTATAGTAACCGCTCCCCGTCCCTTCTCCGGGATAGTATACCCCAAAGAAATCTTTTCCTTGCTTCTTATCCGCAAGGGCCAATTCTTGGGAAACTTTACTTGAAAACTATAAGTGGAATTATTATAAACACCTTGAGAAGGATCAGATTCCTCCTCCGGCGCCATTATTTTTTCAAAGTTTTCTTCTTTTTTTTCCAGTTCAGGAGTCGGGATATTCACTTTTTTCTCTTGAAGCTCGGCTTTATTTGAGGAAGAAAAATCACTTGACTGAGAAAATCGATCAACTGAAGAATTCTTATCTTTTTTCTGAGAAAAAACACTTGTGTCTTTCTCTAAGGAATCTTTATTCGTCTTTTCCAAATTAAAAATTTTACTATACCCCAAATAAATTAAAATCAAAACCAAAATTCCCAGCAACAGATTTGATAATTTGAAATATTTTCTCATATAAACAATATCATTAATGCTCGCTAATCAAGGTGCTCATTTTTACTTCTTTTTCCTTGTTAATAATTTTATCAAAATAATAAACAAAAGTGTCTATTTTTTTTAAGCCGGTATTGTCGGAAGTCTCATTCAAATCTTCATCTACATAACTCACTTCGGTTTTTCTCCAAAAATCATAAAAACCATCAGAGGAATTGGAAGAAATGCGTTGCTTGGTTTCTATGGTGCCGGTGGCAATATTATCATAACCTGAGCTATATAATTCCTCTATTTTGCTTTGAGCCAAATAAGAAGCGATGGTATTCTGTTTAGCGGAAGTATTAATGGAAATGCCCAAAGGAAAGCTTTGCACCAAGGCCACAAAAACCAAAGTCAAAATAGTAATGGCAATAATCACTTCCACTAAAGAAAAACCTTGGCTATAATTAATTTTGTTATTATTTAATTTGCACATAGCCGGATGGTTTAATTTCCAAAATAATCTCTTTATTATTAATATTTTCTAAAATTATTTCCCCCGCTTCTTCCGCTCCTCCATAAAAATTAAATTTTACCAAATTATTAGAAAAATCTTCAATCTTTTTAAAACTACTGTTTTCGCTTAAAAAAACCGTTTTGAGAGTAGAGGTGGAGGCCCCCGTCTTTAATACTTCATAAAAATCATTTTCGCTATCCAGTTTAACTCCGTGCACCACTTGTTGAGTAACGGAAAGTTGCTGGGCATAACGCAAATTGTTGATCAATTCTCTCGCCTCCGCGCTTAACCGGGAATTAACGCGATAATCGCGAATATAGGGAAGGGAAACAGTTACAGTCAATATTATAACCAAAACCGCCACTAAAAGATTCAAAAGGATGCTTCCTTGCTTATTAAACATAAATTAAATAGTAGAAGTAAGAGAATACATGGGCATTATAATAGCTACCGCCATTCCGCCCACGCCCACGCCCAAAAGCACAATTAATATGGGCTCAATAATAGAAGGTAGATTATCCATAATATTGTCAACTTCTTTTTCATAAAAATCGGCCAACTCCAAAAAAATTTCATCCAGCTCTCCGGTCTCTTCTCCCACGGCCACAATTTGTTGAACCACGGGAGGAAATAAATTGGGATAAGTGCTTAAAATTTCATTGATCTGTCCGCCTTTTTCCAGTTTTTCACTTACCTCTTCGGTTGCTTTGCGGTAAGGTAAATTACCCAAAATACTGGCGGTTATTTTAAAAGCTCGAACTATTAAAATATCAGTCTTTATTAAACTGCTGGTGGTTCGGGCAAAACGAGCTAAATTTATTTTTTTAATAATCGGGCTTATAATGGGAATTTTCAAAACAATCCATCCGAAATAATACTTTCCTTTATAAGTTTTTAAAACTTTAAAAAATATTATGATTATAATTACCAAAGCGATTCCCAGAAACAAACCGTTATTATTTATAAAATCACTAATGGCAATCATGATCCTGGTGGGCAAAGGCAGGGCGGTCCCGAAAGTGCTTAAAACCCCCAGCAATCTGGGTACCACCACTGTCATCATAAAAATTCCGATTAAAATCATTACTACCACCAAAACTGCCGGATAAGTTAAAGCCCCTTTTACTTTAGAGGATAATTCGTGTTGCTTTTTGGTTTGAACATAAAGCTGATTTAAAACATTTTCCAAGTTACCGGAAACCTCCCCCGCCTCTATCATATTAATGAAAAGCTCTCCAAAAATTTTTTTATGGGGCCTGAAAGCATCTGCCAAACTTGAACCTTTTTCCACTTCCGCGCCCATTTCCTTAATTATGGCCGCGAAACGTTTATTGGGAGTCTGCTTGGATAAAGTCCTTAAAATAACGGATAAAGATATTCCGGTTTTAAACATTATTCCGAAATATTGAATAAAGAAAAGTTTTTCTTTAAGGGGAACCCGGGAAAATCTTAAAAGAAAATTGTTCATCTTATCCAACAAGCTCGTTTGCTTTTTTGTTGTCGGGGTGTTCTTTTTTCGTTTTTGATCTTGAATATTTTTTTTCCGAGAAGAAAAAGTCATAATATTTATAATTAATTATATATCAAGAATTATCAAAATTTATTTTTTTTAAACCTTTTTTGGCTCTTAAATCGTCAATAGTGTTCTCCAAACCCTTGTCTAAAGTAACTACCGGCATCCAGGCCAATTCATTACTGGCCTGGGTTATATCCGGAATGGAAAGCTGGGACATAAAGAATCTTTCCTTTTCGTATTTTATTTGGGAGTCCGAGTCCACCATTCTAATAATTTTTTCAGCTACCTCCTTTAAAGTAATCGAAACATCTGAGCCAATATTTATCGGTCCGGCTGTTTCATTTTCGGTTATTTTTACAATCGCATCGATCAAGTCGCTAATATAACAAAAACTGGAAGAAAAATTTTCATCTCCAAAAACAACCAAATCTTTATTTTCCAAAGCATTGTCCACAAAATCCGGTATCATCTGATTATCTTTCAAGGGCATCCGAGGACCGTAAATCCTGAAAGGGCGAACAATTTTGGCATCCAGGCCATAAGCATCCCGATAATTTTTAACCATGGTCTCGGCAAACCTTTTACCTTCATCATAGGCCGATCTTTCCGAAAGAAAGTCAACCTTACCGAGATAATCTTCTTTGATTTTTTTCTCTCCGGTCTCTTCTCTTCCTCCGTAAACTACCGAAGAAGAAAAATGAACAAATTGAGATTTATTCTTTATGGCTATATCCAAAGCGTTTTTAAGCCCGCAAGAATTAGCCAAAATTGTATTTATTTTGTTCTTTTCAAAATTCTTTGGAGAGGTGGGACAAGCTAAGTAATAAATCTCTTGCACTCCTTGAAACTGAACTTTAAACCTTTGTAAGTCCCTTAAATCCTCCAATTTTATGGGCTCCGCAATATCATGCCGGATAAAAGCAAAATTCGGATTAGCCAATAAATGATCAATGTTGGCCTCAAAACCGGTGGAAAAATTGTCCAAACAAATAACTTTATTGTTTTTAACCAATTCATCGCAAAGATGAGAACCGATAAAACCGGCTCCTCCGATTACCAAAACATTTTTTTTCTCAAAAATAACTTGATTACTCATATTTTTATTTTATATATAAAATTGATTATCTTATTTTGATCATTTCCGGATTAACTCCTCCGGAAAAACCGCGCTCATAGGCATAAAAAGATTTTATTATCTCACCGGTCTGATTAAAAATACGCACATGAGGTCCGCCGCCAGAACCGGCTCCGGTGATTATTTCAGCCAAACCATCCTTGTCAATATCTCCGCTGGCCAAATTCACTCCCCCGCGAAAAGATTTGCTATAAGCAAAAAATTGAATTAAAGGTTGGGCATAATTATTAAAAACTCTTATCTGGGGGCTTCCTTGTGATTGCGGAGAAATTATAATCTCATCTTTGTTTCTGCTTATATTTCCATTAATATTGGCGCAAGCCACCTTCACTCCTCCGCGAAAGCCGGAGTTGTAAGCAAAAAACTGACCCACTAAATTGGCTTGGGAGTCAAAAATACGCACATGAGGTCCGCCGCCAGGACCGGCTCCGGTGATTATTTCCTCTTTGCCGTCTCCGTCTATGTCTCCGCTGGCCAAATTCACTCCTCCGCGAAAGCCGGAGTTGTAAGCAAAAAACTGACCCACTAAATTGG
>CAZXUK010000006.1:1766-16813 GCA_964644045.1 uncultured Gammaproteobacteria bacterium | reverse complement strand
CCGGCTCCGGTGATTATTTCCTCTTTGCCGTCTCCGTCTATGTCTCCGCTGGCCAGATTCACTCCTCCGCGAAAAGAAGAAAATGTTAAAAACTCTTTTTCAAGTTCATTGTCATAGTTTATCATTCTAACCGTGCTTTCTCTTTCGGAGTTAGGGGCCATAAGCATTTTTACCTCCTTGGATTCTAATAAATCCTTGGCTGCAACCACGCTTTTTCCGGCGCTCAACCTTCCGGATCCTATTTTCCCTATGTATTCCGGATTTAACTTATCAATATTGTCAACATTATCAAATAATATCCCCTTTATTTGTTCATTTCTTATTTCAGGATTAGCCGCCTCTATTAAAGCCAAGGTTCCGCTTACCATGGGAGTGGCCATGGAAGTACCGGACCAAAAACCATTATAATATTTATCAAAGACCTTTCCGTTTAATTCTTGGTCAGGAGCATAAGCAACGGTATTAAAAATACTTATTCCCGGAGCCATAATATCCACGCACTCTCCGTAACTGGAAAAGGTGGTTTTTTGATCCAAGGTGTCTGTGGCCCCCACCCCGATAACCATTTGTTCTCTTTTGTTTTTATCATAACAAACCGGGTACATCGGAGATTTGTCCAAATTATACCCCTTACCCCCGCTTTGCTCATTACCCGCGGCCGCCACCACAATTACATTAGCTTCATAAGCCCTCCTTATGGCCTCCTGCATTCCTTCGCTTCTTGCGGAACCCACAAAACTTAAATTAATTATATCCGCTTTATTCTTAATGGCATAATCAATAGCTCGAATCACTTCGCTTCCCCCTCCTCCTCCTTTGTCATCCAACACTCTCAAGGGCATAATTTTTGCCCCCCGGCTTATACCGGCCACTCCTTTTTTATTATTAATATTGGCCGCTATTATCCCGGACACAATGGTTCCGTGAGAAACTCCGGCCTCTGTAAAACCTTCTTCAAAACGAGGAGAAGGATCAGGGGAATTGGTGATAAAATCCCAACCGTTAACATCATCAATAAAACCGTTATTGTCATCATCAATATTATTGTCGGGAATCTCGTCTTTATTGAGCCAAATATTTCCTTCCAAATCCGGATGAGTTACTTGAACCCCTGTATCAATAACAGCCACAACTACCTCCGGACTCTCTTCAATATTCTCCCAGGCCTTATCAGTTTTAATTTTTTCTAAATACCATTGATGATAATAATAAGGATCATTGGGCAAATCAAAATCCGAGGGTTTGCCTTCGGCCTGTGCCGGAGAAGGAAAAAACCAAAAGCTCCAAACCCAGATAGTCAATATAAAAAAAATAAATATAAAAAAAGATGCTATTTTTCTTCTCATAACATCTTTATTATAACACAAAATATTAATTTTAAAAAATATCTTTACATTTTGTTTATTACTTCTAAGGTATCTTGGGCGCATTTTTCCCAGCTAAATTTCTTTACTCTTTCCGATCCTTTTTTAATTAACTCTTCTCTAAGTTTCTCATCAGTAACTACAGAGGAAATAGCCCGGGCCATTTCCTTCCTGTCTATGGGATTAAAATATAAAATTGCCTTTTTTCCTATTTCCTGAAAAGGAGGAATGCAAGAAGCTGTTACCGGGATTCGGCAAGCAAAGGCCTGCAAAATGGGAATTCCAAAACCCTCGTGACGAGAAGGGAATATAAAAGCGGAAGCGGCACTATAAAGACAAATCATATCCTCTTCATCCACCCAACCGGGCATATAGACTTGGGAATAAAGATCCAAACCGGCGATGTTGTAAATCACCTCATCATATCCATACCCGGCATCTCCGGCTAAAACCAAATTTAAATCCATATCCGGATTATCATCTTTAACTTTGGCAAAGGCCTCTATTAATAAAGGAACATTTTTCTTTTTCTCCAATCTGCCCACATATAATAAAAAGGGCCTTTCCAAGCCATATTTTTCCAACACTTCTTCCTGTTTTTTTCTATTAAAATTACTTTCATTATACACTCTTTTGTTAAAACCATTATAAACCACTGAAATTTTTTGAGGATCAACTTTATAGACATCCAAAATATCTTGGCGAGTAGATTCGGAAACCGAAATAATCCGAGAGGCATGCTTTAAAGTAAAATTAGTGGACCATTTCAAATAATCCAGGGAGCTGGCCCTATATTTATTCAAAGTGAATACTCTTACTAAAAAATTTATTAATTTTTTAAAGACTCTTTTTTCCGGCCCTATCGACTCTGATCGATACAAAAAATTACTTTTATAAAAAGCAACATCATGAATAGTGGCCAAGGTTTTTTGAGGATAAACCAAAGGAATGGAATGAGCGGGGATAAATAAAACATCCGGTTTATTAAAAATCATTTCCAAGGAAAGACGACCCAAGGTCCAAAAAAAAGAAAAAGGCCAATTTAACACCTTGGCCTTGAAATTATTATGGGGACTTTTAATTTCTTGATATCCTTTTTTATCAAAAGTTACCTCTCTCTTGGCGGATTCTAAATTTGTTCCCTCTTTTCTCAAATCCAATAATTCACCTCGAAGAGGTTTGTCTGTATAAAGAATATATTGATTTTTGGAATCCAGCTGAGCCAATTTTCTGATCAAGTAATAAGAATACCACTCTGTACCACTTTTATGTTCTCTATTAGCTCGACTGGCGTCTATCCCTATTTTCATAATCTTAAAAATTATAGACCTTAAGCAAATAAGATATATTATAACAAATTAAAAATTTAAAACAAAATTTTCAATCTATTTAGTGGCCAAAATAGATCTTTTATAAGAGTCCAAATTTTCCAAAGCAATGCCGGTTCCTTTGGCTACACACAAAACCGGCTCGTCAGCCACATAGACCGGCACCCCGATGGTGCGAGATAAAAGCTGATCTATATTTTTTAATAAAGAAGATCCCCCGGATAAAACTATTCCCTTATCCATAACATCCGCCGATAATTCCGGAGAGGCCTCGTTAAGTACTTTTTTGGCCGCCGCGATTATGGCCTCTAAATCGTTTTGCAAGGCCTCGGTAACATCATCGCTTACCACGGTAATGCTTCGCGGTAGGCCGGAAACAATATCTCTCCCCTTTACTTTCATAGTTAACTTATCTTCCAGAAAAAGGGCGGAGCCGATATTTATTTTCATATCTTCGGCCGTTTTCTCTCCCACGGCCAAATTATATTTTTTTCTAATGTGTTCTAAAATGGCGGCATCAAATTTATTTCCCCCCACTCTGACAGAAGTAGAGGCGACAATCCCTCCCAGGGAAATAACCGCAACCTCCGCAGTCCCTCCTCCGATGTCCACTATCATATGCCCGGAGGCGGAACCAATGGGAATATCCGAGCCAATCGCGGCCGCAATCGGCTCCTTGATAATATAAGCGGCCTTGGCTCCGGCGGCAATAGTGGCTTCAATAACCGCTCTTCTTTCCGTGGAAGATATACCGGCCGGAACCGCCACCATAACTTCGGGACGAAAAATTCGAAAACTTCCCAAAGTTTTATTAATAAAATAACGAAGCATGGCTTCGGTTATCTGATAATCAGCTATTACCCCGTCTTTCAAGGGCTTAACCGCAATAATGGAATCGGGCGTCCTTCCCAACATATCTTTGGCCTCATTGCCGACCGCTAAAACTTTTTTATCTTCCACTGACACCGCCACTACGCTGGGTTCATTAATTACAATACCTCTTCGGGGCAAATGCACCAAAGTATAAGTAGTTCCCAAATCAATTCCTATTCTTTTAATAAACATAATAATTATTCCACAGAAATTTCAAAAAATTTATCCTCAAAAAAATTGGTTTCCCAAGAAACGCCTCTTCCTTCCGGCTTTTCCTGAGCATGGAAACCAACCGGATTATATGATTTTATCTCATCTTCTGTCTCTATGTCAACTTTTAAAAAGCTTATCTTGCTGCCCGGCTGTTTTTGTAAATATAAACTATACTCTCCTTGTTCTAATTTTTTGTTCAGGTAAGCGGGCAATTTATATTTATAATTAAGAGCTCCTATCTCTCCGGCTTTTAAAGAAAAAAATACTCCCAAAGAAGTCTTTCCCAGGTCTTGTTTAATTTTTACTTTTTTGCCGGCCGGAAAAGAAACATTCTCACCTTCCAAAGAAATAAACTCGCTCCCACGAGGAACAAAAACGCGGGTATAACTCTTATAATCAGAAATTTTCCAATTAATTTCTCCGTTATGAGAATATTGTATCTTTAGATTAGCAAATAAACCATTCGGTCCTTTCTCTAATTCATAATTAATTCTTCTGTCTATAACAGAATCGGTTTTTAATGCTCCCATATTGGAATCAACCGACATCAAATAATCTCCTTTTGTTTTTTTTATTTCTCCGGTCCAATCCAACTCCTTGGCCAAATTCTGATAATATTCTTCGTTTAAATTAATTAAAAAATTACCGGCGCTGACATTGCCGCTAAACACTCTTTTTAGACGGGGCCAAGCAGAAAAAGGCAAATCAAAAAACTTAATTTTTAATTCGCTTAAAACTTTTCCTATTACCTCTTTTCTTTCCCAAGAACTTCTGTCATTCTTATATCCCTTCTCCACTTCATATTGCAACAAATCCAAAAAATTTTCCTGATTATACTCCTGACCCTCCACATAAACCGGGCCGGTAATTCCTAAAATATCAATAACTAATTGAGGAATAACCCCCACCACTCCTTCAAATTCTCCGCTAAAATCATTAATTTGATCCTTGGGGGGAAGAAGACTGTTTTCCTTATGATAAAACCAATTTATCTTTTGGGCCGAGGTGGGCCAATCCGGAGACCAGTTAGCGTCCCGTAAATACCAATTGCTATTCAGATGCCGGGCGATGGGCTTGGGAGGGGTAACACTGATTTTATCCTTAACCGGCATATCCATATGATAAATATCATGGGTATCAAAACGTTTAATTTCGCCATTTTTAACTTGTAGAATTCCATAAGTACCCAGAAACCCGCCGGTGGGCCTCAATTCATTGCTATTTTGAAACATTATCAGAAAATCAGACTGATCGGGATAACCGGCCAACTCCGGGAGCAAACAAAAAGCTCGAGTAAAGTCTCCTGCTAAACGGTTCACTTCTTCTAATTTTTTCTCTCCTTCTTCCACCCAGGACTGCAAAAAAACCAAAAAAGGATGAAATTCTACTTTTTTTAACTCCCAAAGAGCTAAATTTAAATTGGCTTTTAGACCATTGAATTCCGGACGAGATTCATAAATTATTTTTAAAATTTTCCGTTTTTCCTCTTTGTTAAGCTCAGAAAACTTTAAATTCCTTTTCGGGGTTAAATATTCTTCCAGTTCTACGCCGAGTTTAGCGCCCTTATTCAAAGTTTTACTTAAAATAAAAGCCGTCTCTGATAAATGACTCAAATTTTCTATTTCTTTTCTTGTTATCGGAAAATAACTCAAGAAAAAATTGTCTTCCCAAGAATCAATTCTCGCTTTAACTTTTTTAAATTTTTCCTGCGCTCTTCCGGACCATTCCTCGGCCTGATTAAACTCTCTGGCTTTAATGCTGTCCGCCGATCTATAAACAAGTTCCTTGCCCTCTTGAGCCGTAGAATAAACCGATTTTAAATTTAGAAAAAACCAAAAACTAAAAATAACCAACAAAAACAAAAATAAAAAAAGCAAAAAAGCAAAAATTTTAAAAAATTTTTTAATTTTTCGTCTTCTTCGTCGTTTTTTAACCGGAGGAAATTCTTCCCAGGCCTCTTCTAATTTTTGATAAGCTTTAACAAAATCTATTTTAAAATGAGACATAAAAACAATTCTAATCTAACTTCTGCTATTTTAAATTTGAAATGCACCGGAATAACTCTTCCAAACCAAGATAAAATTTTTGCGAACTCGGGTTGGCGATGGGATCTTTAAACCGCAATAATTAGGGCGCGGAGCAAAAATTTTATCTTAGTTTGGAATTTTACTGATCGATCTGATGGCGCATTTCACTATTTAAGGCAGGTTCATAAAAACGGTTTAAATATAACACAATCAAACCAATTTGACAAATAAAAAAACCATTAAATTTTATTTTAATGATTTTTTTATTTTTTAAAAAAGGGGTTTTTGTTTGGTCTCTTTCTCTCGGGGTTTAAAAATTTCTATCTTTCCGTATTGTCCGTCAAAGCCGGGTTTTATAAGCAAATCTTGTTTTCTTACTCTTTCTATACCTCGGGCTATATCTGCACCGGCTATTTTTTTTATTTCTCCTGCCGAGGCTTGCCTAAGAATAAAAAATTCGCTTCCTAAATTATTAATCAATTGATAATAAAGAGAAGTTACTTGTTTGGAATTCCGAGATTTTATATTCAAGGCCTCAGCAATAATTTTATCTAATTCTACCAATTTAACAAAAGGGACATATTCGGGCGGAACAAATCCTTCCGGTCTATCCGCCAATTCCTCCACACGATTCAAAACCCCGATGGTCAAGGGTCTTTTACATACCGGGCAGATACCTTTATTCTTTTTGGTTAAAGAAGGTTTAAAACTAACTCCGCAGGCCCGATGCCCGTCATAATGATACATACCTTCCTCGGGATAAAATTCAATGGTTTCTTTAAATTTTTTTAAATCCTTGTTTTTGATAACCTCATAAATCTCTCCATAAGTAATTGGGCTCAAATCCATCACATTGGCTTCCCTGCCTATATTGGGTAAACTATGAGCATCAGAATTGGACAATGTGGTTAATTTATCCAAAGCGGATAAACGCCAATTCATTTCCGGATCACTGGATAAACCGGTCTCATAAGCATAAATATGCTCGGTTTGATCCCTAAAACACTCCTCCATGGAGTCAAATCCGGATTTAGAGCCAAAAACCGCGAACCAGGGAGTCCAAATATGGGCGGGATAAATCAAGAACCGGGGATGAATTTTAAGACAAAGTTCTACCAGCTCCGGCGCTTTCATTCCCAAAATAGGCCGGCCATCAGCGCGGACATTATATCTTTTGTCCAAAAATTTAAATAATTCCCGAGCGGCCTCCAAATTAGGCGCATGAACCATAATATGAATACGCCTAACCTTATCCCCGTCTTTATAAATTAAAGCCAATTCTGTCGAGAGAAGAAATTTTATTTTTTTATCCTCCGCTTTTTTGTGCTTATACAATCCCGAAGACCCTATTTCCTCTAACTCGTTTTTTATATCAGAAAACCATTGAGGGTGAGTAAAATCCCCGGTAGCTATTATATCCACCCCCTTAATTCGGCAAAAATTATCAATATTAAATAAATTTATTTTTTGAGAACAAGCCCGGGAATACCTGGAATGAATATGTAGATCTAAAATTTGAAGCATAAAAACCTTTGTTATTTATTTTTTTTGGCCGCGGGAATAAAAACGTAAAAAACCGATCCTTTATTCAAAGTACTTTCAAAATCCACATTGCCCTGATGGGACTCTATGATATTTTTCACAATAAACAGACCCAGTCCGGATCCTTCAGTTTCAGATTTTACAGCATTGTTTCCCCGAGAAAACTTGGTGAATATTTTTTCCTGATCCTTTTTGCTTATTCCGATCCCCTCGTCTTCTATTTCTATTTTTACATACTCCTTTTTTTTCTTTTGAATTTTTTTTAAGTTAATTTTGACCTCACTGTTTTTGTGGGAATATTTAATAGCATTGTCAATCAAATTTTGTATGGCCAAACCCACCTTTTCTTTGTCTATTCTTATTTGGGGCAACTTAGAAGAAGATTTATTAAGTTCAATTTTAATATCTTTCTTTCTGGCTTTAATTTGAGATTGCTCCACTATTTCCTCGACCAAAGCAAAGGGAGAGATCAACTCTAAATTATAAATAAACCTTCCTTCTTCGATTCGGGAAACATTCAAAAGATCATTAACTAAATTGATCATTCTCTCATTTGATTTCATGGTTTTTTCCAAATAATCCTCTATTTCTCCCTCATACGCATCTCCTAACTCCTCCCGAAGCTCTTCTTCTAAAAACTCAATGCTCCACTTAATAGCCGATAAAGGGGTGCGAAGTTGGTGGGCGGCAATGGAAATAAATTCATTTTTTAACCTTTCAATTCTTTTTTCGCGAGTGATATCGTGAATCACAATTATTTTATTAACGGTGTTTTTCTTATTGTTTTTCTGAGAACCGGTTACAGAAATAACATTTACTTCAAAAATTCGAGAAACCGGATCTTCCAAATGTAACTCCCGCTTAAGCATATCCTTGGCGGTTTTATAATCCAAAATTTTATAAAGTTTTTCCATTTTGGGAAACTCCAATAATTCCTCTATTTTTTTTCCTTTTATCTGGGATTCTTGTACTCCCAAAATTTCTTCTCCTCTGGGGTTAATAGAATCAATATTTTCCTTTTCGTCCAAAACAATCAGTCCATCAGTTAAGCTATCCAAAGTCATTTTTGTCTTACTTCTCTCTTCTTCGGCTATTTTTTGAGATCTCTTGGAATTTTTTAAGGCCTTGGTTAGGGCTTGATTGGATTCTTTTAGATCTTGAGTCATTTTATTAAAAGTATCACCCAATTCTTCAAATTCATCCCCGCTTTCTATATTGACTTTTACATTAAATTTTCCCTCCCTGATCTTTTGGGCGACTTCAATTAACTTATAAAGAGGGGAAGTTATCTTACGGCTTAAAACAGTGGTTTCCAAAACAATCAAAATAAGGGCGAAAAAGGAAATCAAAAGTATTAAAATTTTGGTGTCGGCAATGATTAAGTTGATCTCCCGAATCACTTCCTCATTAACTCCGGACAAAGAAGATATATTATAAGATAAATCTTGAATATTTTTGTATTCCAAAACCAAAGCGACCATAAGAGGAATGACGCCCACTGCCGCAAAAAAGAGGAATATTTTATAAAAAATTTTTCTCTTCATAAAAATTATTCTTTAAATGATTCTTTAGTATAAAGTAAATAAAAAACCACGGCGATAGCATTGGAAGTTACCCGGGAAAAAACCAATCTCCAAGTATTCATTTGACCCAATTCTTCAAAAATAAAAAAAAGAAAAAACACGAATAAAGTCAAACCAATATAAAAATCATACTTTAATTTTCGGGTTTTATACCAATCTATTAAACGTCGCGACAAAAATCCCAAATTAAACAAAACGATGGACAACCAAGCAATAATAAAAACAATTTTAGCCTTCCCTATAGGCTCATATTCTGTTCCCCATTTAGAAATATGGGGACCGGTGTAAGCTTCAACCCCGAAAGCCCAAACCAGTCCCGCCAAAACAAAAAAACCCAATAAAACAAAAAAGGCGAGGGATATTTTTTTGGCTTTTCCGGAAAAAAGCTTAAAAGAAAAATAAAAACCGAAACAAGTTAAACTTAAAACCAATATTAATTGATCGAAAGCCGCAATAGCCAGATCAATTCTATGATAACCCAAAATTCCGAAAATAGTCCGAGTACCCATTAAAGGGCCTAAAATAAGACCCATAAAGATCAAGGCATAGGCGAAATATCTTTCCGACTTATCTTTCTTGAATTTTTTCAAAATTATAAAACCGGTAAAAATAAAAATGAAACCGGCGGTATAAAGGGCTAAGATGCTCAAAATAACCGAGGAACTCATAATTCTCAACAATATTAATAAATTTATTTTATTTTAACATTATTCGGAATTATTTAAAAGTTTATCTTCTTTTAAATAATTATGGGTATAAACTAAATAAAAACTCACGGCAATGGCATTGGAGCTTACTCGGGAAAAAACCAATTTCCAGGTATTCATCCGGCCCAATTCTTCCGGAATAAAAAACAACAAAAACAAAAAAAATATTAAATTGATATATAGGTCTATACCGGCCATTGTTTTATTTTTAAATGCTTTTAAAACAAAATGGACAAGAGAATAAAAACTTACCGCTAATATCAACAACCAAATAGAAACAATAACTACCCGGGCATAGCCCACCGGCTCATACTCCGTCCCCCACTTGGAAACATGGGGGCCAACCAGGGCATTATCCCAAAGCCCGTAAAAAAACATTAGAATAAAAATGCCCCCGGCAACAAACAAAATCTTTTTGGCTGCCTGATAATGTTTAGAATTTAAATTTTTGTTGGCAAAATATAAGGCGAAACAAACCATACTTAAACTAACCAAAAATTGACCGGCTATAGAGAGATAAAAGTCCACGGTATGATAGCCGGAAATCCCGAAAATAGTCCGAGTGCCCATCATTGGACCGAGAGTGGCCCCCACCAAAATCAAGCCGGCAAGAAAAAATCTTTGCCCTTTATCTCGCCCGAACCTTTTCCAGCCGCAAACTCCGGCCCAAATAAACAAAAAACCGGCTGAATAAAGAGATAAAATGCTTAAAATTACGGAGGCGGTCATTCTATGATTAATTAAATTTTTAAATCCCGCTTAAATAATGAAATACAACAAGCAGGTTCGGGTGTATTTTCAAATTCAAAATAACAAAAAACTATTTCCAATATTCCTTGGTATAAATAAGAAAAAAAGCTACGGCTATAATATTGGAGGTTATTCGGGAAAAAACCAACTTCCAGGTATTCATTCGACCCAGAGATTCGGGCAAGAAAAAAAATAAAAACAAAAAAAATGTTAAATTAATATATAGATCCAGATCAATTTTTTTATTTTCCCAGCTTTGAAAAATACATCTAACCAAAGAATAAATAGTTACGCCCACTAACAAAGCCCAGATCGAGCCGAAAATTATTTCCACATAAGCGGTAAGCTCGTATTCGGTTCCCCATTTGGAAATATGAGGGCCGGTCACGAAAGGACCGGTATAAGAAGTGTCCCAGACCCCGAAAAGAAGCATCAATAAAACCAAAAACAAAAAAACCGTTAAAAATCTCTTGGCAAACCGATAATATTTAGAACTTAAATTTTTATAAGCAAAATAAAATAAAAAACAAACCAAAAGCAAAGCCACCCAAAAATAATCAATAATAGAAAAAATCAAATCGATTTTTTCATATCCCAAAATACCCAAAATATTTCTGGTACCCATGAAAGGCCCTAAAGTAATCCCGGTTATAATTAAAGCAAATAAAAAAAACTTTTGCCCCTCGTTTTCGCTGAATTTTTTTAAACCGGCAATTCCGGCCCAAATAAACAAAAACCCTGAAGTATAAAGAGCCAAAATGCTTAAAATTACGGAAGCACTCATAATTTAACAAAAATTATTTAGATAACAGTTTTTTAAAATTGTGCAGGACTCCGGGATCATTGATTTGATGCCAAAAATTGGCTTTTTCAATTTCAACCGGATAATCCTGGGCCAGACGGACCAAAGTTTGGGGCAGGCCGTATTCTTTCTTGCCCGGCAAAGAAACGGGGTCATAATCAAAAAATTTTTTATCAACCACGCAAAGGCCGGTATTGGCCAAACTGGACTTGCGCTTATGCACCCCTTCAATTATATCTTGCAAAAAACCTTCCCGATTTACTTTTATCCTTCCTCCTTCAAATTTACCCCTGATATTTTTGGCCAAAATACAATTATCCCGTTTCAAACATTTTTTTATATCTTCACTGTCATAAATATCATCTCCCATTAAAACCAAAAATTTATCTTCTAAGTGTTCTCGGCAAATCTTGACCGCATGGCCGGTGCCCAGCATTTCTTTTTGAACTACATACCTGATCTTTTTCCCTAAAAATTCTTCACCGAAATAATTCATTATCTGCTCTTTCAAATAATTAACCACCAAAATAACTTCGGTTATCTCCGAAGGCAGTTTCTCCATATTATACTCCATTAAAGCTTTCCCGTCCACTCTTATTAAGGGTTTGGGAACATGATAAGTTAAAGGCCTTAAACGCACTCCGCGCCCGGCCGCCAATATTACTGCTTTCATATTTTTTTAATTAATTTTTTAAAGTCATCCAAAGATTCCGCTATCTTGAACTCGGGAAAATATTTTTTTATTTTTTTGTTCTCTTCTTGCTTGTCATTTATAAAAATTACTTCTTCCTTGAAATTCCGGGAACTTAAAAAACTAATTTTATCCGAAGCAATTATTACTTCTTCAAAAAAACCGCGCAAACCGGACCCTTGTATTTTTTTTTCTTGAAAATCCTTGTCCCCCCGAGAAAGTAAAATCATCTTTCCTGTTTTTCCTCTTTGAAGCGCGGAAAGCGCCTCTCGGGTCCCCGGATAAACAAACTTGGACAAATCTTTAAAGAACAAATCCCATTTTTCTCTCTGATAAAACTTTCCTAAGATCTTTAAATGCTCTCTCAAGGAATAATTCTTCTTTTTTTTCTTAAAATAATTATTATAATCTCTTAAAAATTCATCCAAACTTAAGCCGAGCTCCCCGGCTAAAGCCGAAATGAATTTATTTCTATTGAACAGAACATCATCAAAATCAAAAAATATAATCATAAATTTGAAAATTAAGAAAAATTAACTTGCCAAAAATTAAAAATCTTTTGGGGATCATGTCTGATAACCCCTCCGGAAACATTTAAAAGATCGCTTAAAAAAATCTCTCTTCCGTTGCTATCTTTTGAAGGCGGCTCCACAAAAAAAGATTTCTGCTTTTTATATTTTTCCAATAATTCTCCGGGGGGACGAGTTTTATTAAAAATTAGTTTATCTAAACGGCGAGAAGAAAATTCTTCAATTTTTTCTACAAAATCCCAAGCAGTAAAATTTTCCGTTTCCCCGAATTTGGTCATAATATTTCCCATATAAACCAACTGGGCCTTGGTTTGATTTAATTCTTCTTTTATTCCCTTTACTAAAAGATTGGGCGTAATGCTGGTATAAAGATCTCCCGGCCCTAAAATTATATAATCCGCTTTTTTGATAACCTCCAAAGCTCGGGGATAAACTTTAATCGACTGCTGGTGATGAGGAACCAAAAAGGTTTTTTTTATTTTCTCTCTCTGGTCTCCTCGGGGAACATCAATGGCCGATTCCCCGAACAACCAAGAACCGTCAGTTAATTCCGCCACTAAAGTAGCTTTGTCAGTGGTTACGGGCAAAACCTCTCCCTTGGTTTCCAAAACCTCTCCCAGGGCTTTTACTCCCTGGGCAAAATTATTGCAATATTGGGAAAGCATAGCCAAAAGCATATTTCCCACACTGTGCTCGGCTAACTTAGGATTGGATCTGAATCTTTTCTGTAAAAGATGGCGAACAGAGTCTCTGTGCGGAGACAAAGCCAAAATACATTTTAAGATATCTCCCGGGGGCAATATGCCCAGCTCATCCCTCAAACGCCCCGTACTACCGCCGCTGTCTACCATGGAAACAACCGCGGTCACTTCAAAATCAACCAGATCCCTAAGCCCGGAAAGCAAAACATACTGACCGCTACCTCCGCCGATTGTAACTATTTTTTTAGACATACAAATTCTTAAAAGTTATTCCACGGTTACCGATTTGGCTAAATTTCTGGGTTTGTCCACATCGGTTCCGTTTAAAACCGCCATATAATAAGCAAACAACTGTAAAGGAATAACCGCCAAAATAGGAGTTAACATTTCCAAAGTTTTGGGGATATGAATAACTTCATCCGCCAGCTTCTCCACTCTCTCATCTCCTTGCGTGGCTATAGCTATAACTTTTCCTTGCCTGCTTTTTATCTCGGCCAAATTATTTAAATTCTTCTCGTAAACACTGTCCCGGGGAATAATAAAAAAAGAAGGGAAATTCTGATCAATTAAAGCCAGAGGCCCGTGCTTAATTTCTCCGGAGGCAAAGCCCTCGGCATGAATATAGGAAATTTCCTTCAATTTTAAAGCCCCTTCCAGGGCTACCGGATAATTGTATTTTCTTCCCAAAAAAGCAAAATGATTAAAATGATAATATTTTTCGGCTATTTTTTTGATTTTTTTATCCAACTTTAAAACTTCTTTTGTTTTGTCGGGCAACTCTTTTAATTCTCTCGCTATTCTCTGCCCCATAACCAAAGACATATTTCGTTGGCGCCCCAAAAATAAAGTTAATAAAGCTAAAATGGAGAGCTGGGAAGTAAAGGCCTTGGTAGAAGCCACGGCTATTTCCGGACCGATATGGTTATAGATCCCGGCCCGACTGGTCCGAGCTATACTGGAGCCCACCACATTCACTACTCCCAAATTAAGAATGTTTTTATTATCAACTTCTTCAACAGCGGCCAAAGTGTCAGCTGTTTCTCCGGATTGACTTAAAGCCAAGACCGCGACCTGTTCATTTAAAATTTGTTTACGGTATCTAAATTCGGAGGCCACAAAAGATTTAGTGGGCACACAAGCATATTCTTCCAGCATATACTCTCCCGCCAGGGAAGCATAATAAGCGGTTCCGCAAGCCACTGTGATCAAATTTTTTATTCTTGTTAAATCTTTAAAAATATTGTCCAATCCCCCTAACTTTGCTTTTCCCTCTTCCAATATCAATCTGCCCCTTAAACTGTCCGTGATACTGGCGGGCTGTTCAAAAATCTCTTTAAGCATAAAATGAGGAAAACCTTTTTTTTCCAGCTCTTCCAATCCCCATTCCACTTTTTGAACTTCTTTTTCTTTTTTCTGATTATTAAAATTAAAAATTTGAAAATTATTTTTATCAACCAAAACCATCTCACCGTCTTCCAAATAAATTACTTTTTTGGTTTGTCTGATTATGGCGGTCACATCCGAAGCTAATATCATTCCACTTGGGGACAAACCCAACACCAAGGGGCTTCCTTTTTTGGCCGCCACTATTTTCTCAGGTTCATCCTTATGGAAAACCGTCAAACTGTAAGCTCCTTCCACCTCATTTAAAGCCAATTGCACCGCTTCCAATAAATTATTCTTATAAAATTTCTCAATCAAATGGGCCAACACTTCGGAGTCAGTGTCAGAATTAAATTTATGCCCCTCATTTTCCAAATTTTCTTTTATTGTCTGGTAATTCTCTATAATTCCGTTATGAACAAGCCAAATTTTACCCCGACAATCGCAATGAGGATGAGCATTTTTTTCACAAGGATCCCCGTGGGTGGCCCACCGAGTGTGGGCGATGCCTAAGTTGCCTTTAAATCTTTTTCCTTTTAATTTATTTTCCAGT
>CAZXUK010000006.1:0-1756 GCA_964644045.1 uncultured Gammaproteobacteria bacterium | reverse complement strand
GAATTTTCCCCACGGATTTACAATAAAAAACCCGGGAAGCGCATACAGCCACCCCGGCCGAATCATATCCCCGGTATTCCAATCTTTTCAAACCCTCTAATAAAATCGGCAAAGATTCTTTTTCTCCCACATAACCTACTATCCCGCACATAAATATTAAATTTATATTATTATTTTAATTTATATTTTTTGACAAAAATTAAAAATATAAAAATTTATTTGTAAACTTGAGATAATATTGATTATCAATAAAATCTGTCTACTCTAATTTTTCCCAAAGCCCTAAAAAAATGATTTTTTGGGTTTCATAAATCATTTCATTCTCAATAATCACACCTACCGGTTTGCCCAAGGAATCACGGGAAATAAAAGCGCATTTTCCCGAATAAATCAAAATAAAAGTAGCGCTTTCATCATTAGTACCCAGCCAACGCCGCTCATCCAAACCGCTGGTCTTACCTCCCCGGGCAAGAGAAATGGCTTTTACTTTTATCTTTTTTTTTATTCTCTCTTCTGTAAAATCTGGATAGGCCTTATTAATATCTTCACTGACCTCCTTGGCGGAATAAACATAATACTCCCTCTTTTCGCTTTGATTAAGTGTTTCCAAAAGATCGGTTAATATTGTTTTAACTCCTCTTTTGCCTTCATAATATTTAGAGGTTGGTAAACTTCCCCCTTTTTCCTGCAGGGATTTTAATTGAGGGATCAATTTTTGAATTTTTTGCTCGGATTCTTTTAAAGACTTTTCCTTTTCTTTTAAAATTGACATGATTTTTTGAGGGGATTCGGCTGCGAATTTTTGTTTGCTTTCTTTGTGGAAATGGCTAACCAAACCTTTTTCTTGTAAATTTTTCAACACATCATAAACCGTGCCTCTGTTCAGATTTGCCACTCCCGCCAAATTACGGACAGACAAAGGGCCGTTTTCCAATAATTTAAGATAAACCACTATCTCTTTTTCATTCAATCCTATTTTTTTTAGAATGGAAGTATTCATATTTTAAAAAATAAATTAAGGATTATTATTATTATAACTTAATGAACAATCTTGTCAATGTTTTTTCTACAAAAATTAAAGAAAATACATTTTTTATTTAAAATTAGCTTACAATTATTTATATTTTTGTCATTTTTTACTCTGCAGAATACTCAATTATCCATATTATATTATAACAAAAACAAAAAACACCATTATTCTGGCGGCGGCCTACTCTCCCAGGGGTAAACCCCCAAGTACCATCGGCGCTGAAGGGCTTAACTTCTGAGTTCGGTATGGGATCAGGTGTACCCCCTTCGCAAGTGCCACCAGAATAATGGTGTCTTTATTCTTGAATAAAAACTTTAAAAAAATCTTTAAAATTTAATTTAGAAATTTACGAATTCAAATTTTTTTAAAAATAATTTGTGCAATTCGTGATAAAATTCGTGAATTTGTAATCTCTTTTAAAACCAAAAGAGTGGGAAAATCAAATGGTCTATTAGTACCCCTCGGCTGAACCCCTTACGGGGCTTACACCTAGGGCCTATCAACCTTGTAGTCTTCAAGGGACCTGTGAAACCTAATCTTGGAGACGGCTTCACGCTTAGATGCCTTCAGCGTTTATCCAAACCGGAGGTAGCTACCCAGCAGTGCCCCTGGTGGGACAGTTGGTACACTAGAGCTCCGTCCTTCCCGGTCCTCTCGTACTAGGGAAGGGCCTCCTCAAGTTTCCACGACCATAGAGGATAGGAGACCGACCTGTCTTACGACGGT
>CAZXUK010000005.1:0-59536 GCA_964644045.1 uncultured Gammaproteobacteria bacterium | reverse complement strand
GGGGGTTGTTTTTGTATTATATTTTTAATGTATTTTAAAATTTTTTAATAAAAATAAAATCAAAATGAGTTCGTGGTCGCCCCTGACCGGTTTTATTGTTCAGGTTAATTTCGCCTAATAAAAATTAACGTGAATATGAAACCGGTCAGGGGAGGAAAGTCCGGACTCCTTTTCCTGATATAGGAAAAAAATCGGCAGTGGGTAACACCCACCGTCCCGCCGTTCGCGAACGGCGGGATAGGGAAAGTGCCGCAGAGACCATACTACCCCGCCGTTCGCGAACAGCGGGGGAAAGGTGAAAAGTTGGTTGGTGTCCTTTTGGGGCTACAACCTTTTCCGGCTGGTGACAGCCGAGAACGGTAAACCCTGCCGGGAGCAAGAGCAAATCCCGCACTGATTTTGCAGTTACGTTAAATTAAAATTTATAAGAATTCGTTTTATAACAAGAATAAAAAATAACGTAAACGCAAAATTAGTGCGGGAGCCAAGTAGCTCGCAAGAGTTTGTCAGTAATGATAAACCCCAGATAAATGACCACATTCCCTATTAAGTTTAGCTAAAAAATTTACTAAAATTAATAGGGATCACAGAATCCGGCTTATAACTCATTTTGATTTTATTTTTATTAATTTTAACACTATTTTATGAAAAGATCGGAATTGTTTTTTTCTTTCCTTTTGGTTCCTCTGGATTTTTTGATGATTATTTTAGCCGGCATTTCCGCTTATTACATCAGATATTCAAACTTGGCCACAGATATAAGACCGATTATTTTTGATTTGCCTTTCGAAGGTTATTTTAAAGTGGTCTTAATAGTGGCCCTTTTTTGTTTGCCTATCTTTGCTTTGGCCGGTCTTTATAATATTAAAAGTGCTCGTAAATTAATAAAAGAAATTTCCCGAGTATTTTTGGCTTGTTCCACCGGTTTAATAATGGTGGTAATCTTGATTTTCATTAGGCGAGAATTATTTGATTCTCGCTTTATTGTTCTGGCCGCCTGGATTTTGGCCATAATTTATATTAGTATTGCCCGCATTTTTATTCGCGTATTACAAAGATATTTGTTTAAATACGGAATAGGGGTTAGAAAAATTATTTTGGTGGGGAACAGTAAAACCGGAGATCAATTAATCAACAAATTTTCCCGGGATAAAACTTTCGGATTTAAAGTGGTTAAACGAGTAAGAGATTTCTCCGCGGAGACCGCTCGGGAATTAACTGAGGTGGTGAAAAAATCAAAAAATTCTCTTTCTAAGAACCAAGAGATTGACGAAATAATTCAAAGCGATCCCAATTTAACCAAAGCTGAAACTTTGCGGCTTTATGATTTTAGTGACGAGCACAACTTAACCTTTCGATATGCGGCCGATTTATTGGGAACCAAGGTATTAAAAAATGAGTTAATGGAAATAGCCGGAATTCCGGTAATCGAAGTTAAAAAAACCCCCTTAGAGGGTTGGGGACAGATCGTAAAAAGAATTTTTGATATTGCGGCTTCTTTAATTTTAATTATTCTTCTCTCACCAATTCTTCTGCTGATTATTTTATTGATCAAAATAGATTCCAAGGGGCCGATATTTTTTTCGCGTCGAGATGACGGCTCCCCCTTGCGTCGAGTTGGGGAAGGAGGGAAACTTTTTAATTACTTTAAATTCCGTTCCATGATACCCGGGAGCGACAATATGCGCTACAATGAATTGGCGGAAAAGAATTTACGCAATGACGGCCCCTTAGTTAAAATCAAAAATGATCCTCGCGTAACTCGAGTGGGGAAATTTATGAGACGCTGGAGTATAGATGAATTAGCGGAGCTTTTTCTGGTATTAATGGGAAAAATGAGTTTAGTGGGGCCTCGTCCCCATCTGCCCGAGGAAGTGGCTAAATATGAACAAAAACACAAAAAAATCCTAACTGTTAAACCGGGGATGACAGGCTTGGCTCAAATTTCGGGGAGAAGCGACCTGAATTTTGAGGAAGAAGTAAAATTGGATACTTATTATGTGGAAAATTGGAGTTTTTTACTGGATATCTCCATTTTATTAAGAACCCCGTTGGCTCTTATCAAAAAAAGAGATACGGAATAAATATTAAAAGATGGAAAAAAGAAAAAAGAAAAAAGAAATAAAAGTCGCCTTGGTTCACGACCATTTGGCCCAAGACGGGGGAGCGGAGAAAGTTTTGAAAATTTTAACCGAAATTTTCCCCCAAGCCCCGATTTATACCTTGCTTTATGAAAAAGATAATGCGGATAAATATTATAAAGATAAGCACATAGAAACATCCATAATTCAAAAGCTCCCTTGGGGTGTAAAACATTATCAATGGTATATGCCTTTTATGCCCATGGCGGTAGAATTCTTTGATTTGTCCAGTTATGATCTGGTTATTTCCGATACCAGCTCTTTCGCCAAGGGAGTAATTACCGGTCCGGAAACCAACCATATCTGCTACTGCCACACTCCCACGCGCTATCTTTGGAGCGATACTCATAGTTATATTAACGAATTGAAATATAATAAATTTTTTAAAAAAATAATTTCTTTGATTCTTAATTATGTCCGCATTTGGGACCGTTTAGCGGCTGACAGGGTGGATAATTATATCGCTAATTCTTATAACATAAAAAAGAGAATAAAAAAATATTATAAACACGACTCCAAGGTTATTTATCCCCCCGTGGAAGTGGAAAAATTTTTTCCTTCTCAATCGAAGGAACAAAAAAAAGAAGATCCTTATTTTTTAATCGGTTCGCGCTTAGCTCCTTATAAAAGAATAGATATAGTAATAGAGGCCTTTAAAAAATTGGATAAAAAATTAAAAATTTTTGGAGACGGAGTGGATAAAAAAAGATTGAAAAAAATAGCAAAAGGAGATCCTAATATTGAATTCTTGGGGCGAATTGATGATGAAAAATTAAGAAAATTATACCAAAATTGCCAGGCCTTTATCCATCCACAAGTAGAGGACTTTGGCATAACTCCCGTAGAGGCCATGGCCTCGGGACGCCCGGTAATCGCTTTTCGGGGAGGAGGGGTTACTGAAACCGTTAAAGAGGGGAAAACCGGAATGTTTTTTGAAAAACAAACTCCGGAAGCTATCCGAGAGACAGTGGAAAAATTCCAAACATATGAATTTGATCCCGATTTTATTTCTCAAGAAGCTCAAAAATTCTCCACCAAAAGATTCAAAAAAGAAATGATGGAGTTTATTTACGAAAAAACAGGTTATTCTTTTTATGATTAAAATTTTTTTATGAAAGTTGGAATAGATGCCAGGGTTTTGATGGATAAAAATTACAGCGGAGTGGCTGAATATACTTTTAATTTGACTTCCGAAATACTAAAAAAAAATTATCAAAAAGGAAATCCTTATAAATTCGTTTTGTTTTACAATTCCGCCCATAATCTCAAAGGTCATTTACCCGAATTTAAAGAATATAATCCGGAGATCAAATACACTCGTTACCCCAATAAAATTTTTAATTATTTATTACAAAAAGGATTAAATCGTCCTCGTCTGGACCAACTTTTGGGAGTGGACATTTTTTTATTTCCTCACATTAATTTTTTTTCTCTTTCTTCCGGAGCAAAAAGCGCTTTAACCATTCATGATTTATCTTTTTTAAGATACCCGGAATTTTTTAGTCTGAAAAAAAACATCTGGCATTTATTTCTTGACCTCCCCCGGATGGTCAAAAAAGTGGATAAAATAATCACAATCTCTGAAAATACCAGAAAAGATATTGAAGAGATATTGAAGGTGGATAAAGAAAAAATCAAAGTTATTCCCGGCGGAATAAACAAAAAAGAATTCAAGCTCATAGAAAAAGACAATCCCTCACTAAAAAAAGTTAAAGAAAAATATAATTTAAATAATAAATTTATTTTGTATTTGGGGAATCTGGAGCCCAGAAAAAACGTGGAAGGAACAATCAGGGCCTTTGATAATTTTAAAACACGATACCCTAAATCAGAATATAAATTAGCTATTGCCGGGGCCCGGGGCTGGAAAGGAAAAAACATCTTAAAGGCCTGGAGAAATTCGGTTAATAAAAAGGATATAAAATTTTTGAGATATATAAATAAGGAAGACAAAATTTATTTATATAACTTGGCCTCTTTGTTTCTTTTTCCTTCTTATTATGAAGGTTTTGGCCTTCCTCCCTTGGAAGCCATGGCCTGCGGCACTCCGGTCATTACCAGTTTTAATTCCAGCTTACCCGAAGTGGTAAAAGAAGCCGCTTTAACCATAAACCCCCATGATTATAACCAAATTTTCAAAGGAATGGAAAAAATACTTTTTGATAAAAATTTACAAAAACAATTAATAGTCTCGGGTTTTGAAAGAGTTGATTATTTATCCGACCACAATCCCGGGGATCTTTATTGGGAAACCATTAATGACTTACTCCAAGAATAAAAAAAAAGTTTTAATAGCCCTCTCCGGAGGGGTGGACTCTTCCTGGGCCGCTAAATTAATAAAAAAGGAAAGCGATCAAGTCCTGGGTATTTTTTTGCGTTTAGGGGTAAAAGAAGAGGAAAAACAAGAAGAAAAAGCAAGAAAGGTGGCTAAACTTTTAAATATAGATTTTTACCCTTTTAACTTAAGCCAAAAATTTAAAAAAGATATCATAGATTATTTTTTAAAATCTTATCAAAGGGGAATGACTCCCAATCCTTGCGTTAAATGCAATAAAATAATTAAATTCCGGGAATTGATGAAATTGGCGGATAACCTGGGTTACACCCATTTAGCCACCGGGCATTATGTCCGCCGAGAACAAAAAAAAGGCAAAAACTATCTTAAAAGGGCCCGGGACAAAAACAAAGATCAATCTTATTTTTTATATAATTTAACCCAAAAACAATTAGCTCGCTGTTTATTCCCCTTGGGCGGGCTTTTAAAAACAGAAGTAAAAGAAAAAGCCAAAAAAAATAAGCTATATTTTTATTCCAAAGAAAGTCAAGATATCTGTTTCATCCAAGGAGACCACAATGATTTTTTAAAAAAATATTTGCCTTTAAAAAAGGGACCTATAAAAAATTTAGAGGGAAAACTTTTGGGGGAGCACGAGGGGTTGCCTCTTTATACTCTGGGACAAAGAAAGGGTGTGGAAATAGGAGAAATCGGTCCATTATATGTGGTTAAGCGCGATTACCGAAACAATACTTTATATGTCACGGATAATCCTCATCATCATTTGCTTTTCCGGGACAATTTTCAAATGGAAAAAATTAATTGGATAAATAAAAAGAAAGGGGATAAAATTGAATGTGAGGTGGTAATCAGATATGGCGCCAAGCCCGTAAAAGGAGAGATTAAAAAAAACAAACAAGGTAATTGGGAAGTAAAACTAAAGGAAAAAATAAGAGCTATAACCCCGGGGCAAAGCGCGGTTTTTTATGATAAAAATATGATTTTGGGCGGAGGAGTAATAAAATTGACAAAATAATCAATTTAGATTATATTTTAGATTATATTGATATGTTGTTCTTTTTTAAAACTCAAAAAAGGAGGTTTTTATTATGAGTATTATTGAGAAAACAGTGATAATCGGATCTGTATTATTAGTTGGTAGTGTTTTGATGATAATGCTGGTCCATGCAATATTGGACTACAAAAAAGGCAAAAACTATGCCCGACAAAACGGAGAAATAACCCCGGAAATAAAAAAATACGCAAAAAATAAAACAACATTCCCGAGATTTTTTTGGTTGGGATATAATAATAAAAAATAAAAAAACGAAAAAGCCCCGGAAGATGATCAGTTCGGGGTCTTTTATTTGACACAACTCGAATTCTGAGTTATATTTAAAAATATTACAAAATAAATTCTTAAAAATAATCTTAAACTGTTTTTAAAGATTTCTTTGTCCGATTTTTTTGTTTTCTCAAAAAACAATTTGCCTTCTATGAAAAAAGGTAAAACAAAATCGCGATTTTTAAAAACAGAAAAACAAAAAGAAATTATGCCAAAATTACCAAGTTTGGAAGAGATGCTTAATGCCGGAATGCATTTCGGGCATCGCACCAGTAGCTGGCACCCTAAAATGGAGCCTTTTATTTTTACTTCTCGTAAAGGAGTATATATTCTGGATTTAAACCAAACTCAAAAAAAACTGAAAAACGCCTTGGACTTCTTGGAAAAAATAACAGGGGAAGGAAAGGTGGTTTTATTTGTGGGGACCAAAAATCAAGTCCAAAAACCCTTGGAGGACCTGGCCCGGGAAACTAACATGCCTTATGTTAACAACAAATGGATTGGTGGTCTTTTAACCAATTTTCCGGTTATAAAAAAATCAATAAAGAAATACAACGACCTGATTACGGAAAAAAATTCGGGAAAGTTGGAAAAATATACCAAAAAAGAACAATTGGAATTTGACAAAGAGATTAGACGTCTGGAAGAAAAATTCTCCGGAGTGGCGGAATTGAAGAAAATGCCGGACGCTTTATTTGTTTGGGATATTAAAACTGAAAACATAGCCGTGGAGGAAGCTCGGAGAAAAAATATTCCGGTAATCGGGGTATGCGACACCAACTCCAACCCCGATTTAGTTAATTATCCCATTCCTTGCAATGATGACGCCACTAAAACCGTAAAACTAATTCTGAATTTAGTTAAAAAAACCATAGAAAAAACTAAAAATAAAAAGTAATAAAAGTTTTTTTATTTTTAATTAATTTATTAAACTAAAATTTTATGGAAAAAATAAAACAATTACGCGAAAAAACCGGTGCCGGTATTGTGGACTGTAAAAAAGCCTTGGAGGAAGCTGATCAAGACATAGATCAAGCTGCGGAAATTCTTAGAAAAAAAGGAATTGCCAAGGCCTATAAAAGAACCGGTAATGAAGCCACCGAAGGTGTAATTAAAGTGGCTGTTAATGAAAAAGGAAATATTGGATATATTTTGGAAATTAACTCAGAAACCGATTTTGTGGCCAAAAATGAAAATTTTCAAAATCTTTCCGAAAAAATACTAAACTTAATAAAAGAAAAAGAACCTTCCGGTAAAGAAGAATTGGAAAGTTTGGCCGGAGAGAAAGGAACTATTAGAGAAGAATTAGACAATTTAAGCGGAGTAATCGGGGAAAAATTGAAAATCAATAAATTCGAGGTCCTAAAAGGGCCTTCAGTGGCGGCTTATTCCCACTTGGGCGGAAAAATAGGAAGCTTGGTTTCCCTAAACAAAGAAGGGGAGCAGGAGTTGGCTCTGGAAATTGCTATGCAAGTGGCGGCCACTAATCCCAAATATCTATCACCGGAAGAAATTCCCGCTGAAGAGATAGAAAAAGAAAAAGAAGTCTACAGACAAGAATTAAAAGATCAAGGAAAGCCGGAAGAAATTATGGAAAAAATAATCGAGGGAAAAATAGCCAAATACTACGAGGAGGTTTGTTTGATTAAACAAGAATATATAAAAGACGACAAAAAGAAAGTAGAGGACATTTTGGGAGATGTTGAAATAGAAAAATATATCAGATATTCCTTGTAACTTTCTGTTGCAAAAAAATTCCCGAGAGAAGTAATTTAAAATGCAAAAAGTATGAATACAGCGGAAGTTAAAATAATTGATTGGGACAACTTATATTATTGTGATTACAACGGCATTTCCTTGGAGTCGGGAGACCATGTTGTCCTAAAAACTGAAAGTGCTACGGAAATAGGGAAAATAGTGGGATTCAGCTCCGCCAAAGAAAAAAACGGCTCTATTATCAGAAAAGCCACTCAAAGAGATTTTGAAAAAACCCCCAATGAAAAACGAAAAAAAGAATGTTTGGCTTATTGTAAGGATATGATAAAAAAACACAAACTGCCCATGAAGCTGATTGATGTCCATTTTTCTTTTGACGGCTCTCGCATGACCTTTGCTTTTATCGCGGACGGTCGAGTTGATTTTCGCAATCTTTTAAAAGATTTAACCGCTGAATTCAATTGCAATATAAGATTAACTCAAATAGGAATAAGAGACGAAGCCAAAATGATGGGGGATTGCGGTCATTGCGGAAAAATTCTTTGCTGTAAAAAATTTATTAAAGATTTTAAATCCATAACCTCGGAAATGGCCGAATCTCAACAAATCTCTCATCGAGGGAGTGATAGAATTTCCGGAATTTGCGGACGTTTAATGTGTTGTCTGGGTTTTGAGGAAGAGAGTTACAAAGAATTGAGCAAAAATCTGCCTCCTTTGGGCGCAAAAATAAACGTGGAAGATAAAAAAGGAAAAGTGGTGGGGCACCACATCATAAAACAATCGGTGGATGTGGAGTTACCGGCTCAGAACGGAGAAGAAAGCACGATCGTGGAAGTAGACATAAATAAAAAAGATTAAAATTCTACCATAAATTTCACAAACAAAAAGGTTCGCTCATTTAAGCGAACCTTTTTGTCTGTTTTTTCTTTTTATTTAACTTTCATGGTTATATCATTTTTTGAACCCAGATCGATTGTTACTTTATTTCCTTCCTTGATTTGGCCGTTAATAATTTCGAGAGAGAGTTCATCTAAAAGCATATTTTGAATTATCCTTTTTAGGGGACGGGCTCCAAAGGTGGTATCAAATCCCCTTTCCGCCAACATCCTCTTGACTTTTTTATTAATTTTCAAGGCAATATCTTTATTTTTCAATCGTTCCTTAACCTTATTTAGCTCTAAGTCAACAATTTGAGTTAAGGTTTCCCTGTTCAGAGATCTAAACAGAACTATCTCGTCAATTCTGTTTAGAAATTCCAATTTAAAATGCTCTCTTAAAACTTGGTTTATTTCTTCCCTCATCTTTTCTTCTCGAACCTCGTTTTTTTCTTTCTCGGTTTCTCCGCCTTCAAATCCAATAGAATACTGCTTAATAACCTCATTACCCAAATTGGAAGTCATAATAATTATAGTATTTTTAAAGTTAACGGTTCTGCCCTTAGAATCAGTGACTCTGCCGTCATCTAAGACCTGAAGAAGAATGTTAAAAACTTCGGGATGAGCTTTTTCGATCTCATCAAACAAGATCACGCTATAAGGGCGTCGTCTGATCTTTTCGGTTAACTGTCCGGCTTCATCATAACCCACATATCCCGGGGGAGAGCCGATTATTTTGGCTACACTATGCTTTTCCATAAATTCACTCATATCCAAACGGATCAAGGAATTTTCGTCATCAAACATAAATTCGGCCAAGGTTTTGGCTAATTCGGTTTTACCCACGCCCGTGGGCCCGACAAACAGAAAAGAACCAATTGGCTTGTTTTCTTCACTTACACCGGCGCGAGAACGTCTAATAGCATTGGCCACGCATTCGATCGCTTTGTCTTGCCCCACTACTCTTTTATTTAATTCTTCTTCAGCTTTGGACAGTTTCTGGGCTTCGCTTTCCAGCATTTTGGAAACCGGAATTCCGGTCCAACGAGAAATTACCTTGGCAATATCCTCTTCATTGATCTCCTCTTTTAAAATATTCTGTCCTTTTTTTTGAATATCTTCCAATTCTTTTTCATACTTTTCCACTTGCTTTTTAAGTTGAGGGATCTCACTGTATCTAATCTCGGCTACACGGGCCAAGTCATCTCCGCGCCTTTCGGTTATCTCGGCCTCTGATTTTAATTCATCTATTTTTCTTTTTGATTCCCTTATCTTGGAAATAATTCCTTTTTCATTCTGCCAATGGAGTTCCAATTGATTAGCTTCTTCGCGCAAGGTTTCCAATTTTTTATTTATTTCCGTTAACTTATTGGACTTTTTGCTTTTTAAACTGGCTTTATTGATTTCCAATCTTTTTATTTCCCTCTTTAAATTATCAATTTCTTCAGGGGTGGAGTCCACCTCCATTCTCAAGGAAGAGGCGGCTTCATCCATTAAATCCACCGCTTTATCCGGAAGAAAACGATCATTAATATAACGATTAGAAAGTTTAACAGCGGCCACAATCGCTTCGTCAGTAACTCTGATCCCGTGATGAACCTCGTATTTCTCTTTGATCCCCCTTAAAATATTTATAGCATCCTCGGTTGAAGGTTCGGCTATTTGTACGGGCTGAAACCTTCTTTCCAAAGCGGCATCTTTTTCAATATATTTTTGATATTCTTTAGTGGTGGTAGCTCCTATGGTTCTTAACTTGCCTCTGGCCAAAGCCGGTTTGAGCATATTAGAAGCATCCATAGCCCCTTCGGAAGCGCCCGTTCCCACCAAAGTATGAAGTTCGTCAATAAAAAGAATAATTTCGTCCTTGCGAGCTTCAATCTCCTTGATCACGGCTTTTAACCTGTCTTCAAACTCCCCTCTGAATTTGGCTCCGGCTACCAAAGCGCCCAAATCCAAGCCCAAAATTATTCTGTTTTTTAAATTCTCCGGCACATCATGGGCCACAATTCGTTGAGCTAAACCTTCGACAATAGCTGTTTTTCCGGTTCCGGCTTCTCCGATTAAAACCGGATTGTTTTTAGTGCGCCTTAAAAGAACCTGCATAATTCTTCTAATCTCTTTATCTCTGCCGATTACCGGATCCAATTTTTTTTGGCGAGCCAAATCAGTAAAATCAATGGTGTATTTGCTTAAAATGTTATATTTAGATTCAGGATCCGGGTCGGTTATATTTTGAGACCCCCTTAAATCTTTTAGAGTGGAAAAAATATTTTCATATTCCACTCCGGCTTCCGTTAAAATATTCTGAGCCCGGGATTTAACCCCTATTAAAGCTAAAAAAACATGCTCATTGGAAATATATTCATCTCCCATGTTTTCCGCTTCTTTTCTGGCTCTTTCCAGGATCATAGCCACTTCGCTGGTTCCTTGAACGGCTTGTATTCCTTCTTTTTCTCTGTCTTGAAAATTATGAGCATCCTTGGGAATTCTTTCTATTTCCGCTTTTATTTTTTTCTCCATTTCCTCTGGATCAACTTTTAACTTTTCCAAAATGGGTTTAACTAAACTTTCTTTCTGTTGAAGCATAGCTAAAAATAAATGGAGCGCCTCTATATTTTGCTGTCCGTTATCCTGAGCAATGATTTGAGAATTAATAATGGTCTCCTGAGCTTTGTTAGTAAATTTATTAAACATAAAACATATTCAAAATTTATTTTTAATATATTAGCACTTTAATATCTTGAGTGCTAATTTAAATATAATATAATTAAAATAAGCTGTCAATAGTTTTTATCCTTGTTTTTAATCGCTAAATTTATTATAATATTAAAAAATTTTATGAAAAAAATAAATATTTTAGGGATCAATGTTTCCCTATTGGAAAAAAAAGAAATATTAAAAAGAATTGAGAATTTTTTAACTTCCAAAGATCAATTTTATTTGGTTACTCCCAATCCGGAAATAATTTTAAAGGCCATTGAAGATGAAGAGCTTTTTTATATTCTCAACAAAGCGGACTTGGCTCCGGCGGACGGAGTGGGAATAAAATTGGCCGGTTTTCTCCAGGGAAAAAACATAAAAAGATTCCCGGGCGCCGACTTAGTTTTGGAAATTTTAAAAATAGCCCAGGGGAAAAAAATAAAAGTGTTGATTGCCAATTCCCAATCCGGCCTTTCTCAAGCCTCGGAAATTGAAAACAACCTTAAAAAAAGATTTCCCGATTTAAACTTAAAAGCGGTGGATTTAGATATTTCCTCTTCGGTTGACTGGAGTAAAAAAATAAAAAACTTTAACCCTCAAATTTTATTTGCCTCCTTTGGCTCTCCGGTGCAAGAAAAATTTATCTACCACAATTTTAAAAAAATCCCCGGCCTAAAATTGGCCGCCGGGGTAGGGGGGAGTTTTGATTTTTTAACCGGCAAATTGTCCAGAGCCCCCAAAATTTTACGTTTTTTGGGCTTGGAGTGGGCTTGGCGTTTTTACAAACAACCCCGAAGGGCTAAAAGAATATTTCGGGCAATAATAATATTTCCTTTAAAATATCTAATATGGCGTTTTCTTTTGCCTTGGTTTTACCGATCCAATGTAGCTTGCTTACTGTACAAAAAAGAAAAAAAAGGATATAAAGTATTACTGGTGGAAAGAAAGGATGAGCCGGGACACTGGCAATTGCCCCAAGGAGGGACCGAAGGAGAAAATTTGCTTCAAGCCGGCACCCGCGAATTAAGTGAAGAACTGAACTGCCACAATTTTTATCCCGTTACCACTTTCGGAAAAACAAAAAAATACAAATTTGACAAAAAAGATCGAAAAAATATTTCTAAAAAACATTGGGGGTACAAAGGACAAAAACAAGGTTTATTTATTGCCGAATTCACCGGCAAAGACGATGATATCGAAATAAATTATTGGGAACATCGAAATTGGAAATGGGTGGATTGGAAAAATTTAAAAAAAGAAATACATCCTATCAGAAGAAAAAATCTGGAAAAATTTCTGGAAATATTTAAAAAAGAGGTTTTAAACAAAGATTTTAAAAAATGAATAATTTATTTAAAATTTAATATATTTTATGACCAAAAAAATAAGATTAAGATTTCCTCCTTCTCCTACCGGCTATCTTCATGTCGGGGGCTTAAGAACAGTGCTTTTTAATTATTTGATAGCTAAAAAATTAAAGGGAGATTTAATTTTAAGAATAGAAGATACGGATCAAAAAAGAGAGATCAAAGGAGCGGTGGATCAATTAATAAAAATTATTAATTGGCTGGGCTTTGAGTTCCGTGAAGGACCTCACATCGGAGGGGATTACGGACCTTATATTCAGTCTGAACGTCAGGAAATTTATAATGAATACGCCCGAAAACTACTGAGCGCCGATGGCGCTTATTATTGTTTTTGTTCTTCGGAAAGATTGCGGGAAATGCGCGAAGAACAACAGGCACGGAAACAAGCTCCCAAATATGACCGCAAATGCTTAAATTTGAGTGAAAAAGAAATAAGAGAAAAAATAGCCCGAGGAGAAGAGTATGTATTAAGGCAAAAAATGCCCTCTCAAGGAGAGGTGGTGGTAAAAGATTTTCTGCGAGGGGAGATAAAATTCCAAGCTTCGGATTTAGAAGATCATGTCTTGATTAAATCAAACGGGGTGCCCACTTATCAATTTGCCTCCGTGGTAGATGATCATTTAATGAAAATAAGTCATGTGGTTCGAGGCGAAGAATGGCTTCCTTCTTTTCCCAAAAATGTTTTACTTTATCAATCTTTCGGTTGGGAGGTGCCGAAATTCATTCATCTACCTCTAATTTTAGATAAAAACGGGGGAAAGTTAAGTAAAAGAAAGGGGGATGTGACAGTAGAAGATTATAAAGAAAAAGGATATCTTCCCGAGGCCCTTATAAATTTTACAGCTCTTTTGGGTTGGCATCCCAAAGATGATGAAGAGGAAACCATGAGTCTTGAAGAGATAATCAAAAAATTTAAAATGAAAGACATCGGGGTTAGTCCGGCGACTTTTGATGTGGAAAAATTGAATTATTTCAACGGCTACTATATCAGACAAATGGACCTGGATAGTCTGACCCGAAAATGCCAACCTTATCTAAAAGAAAATCTTAAAAAAACCCAAAATTACAAAAAAAAGGAGTACGATTTTGTAAAAAAAGTTGTATCTTTAGAGCAAGAAAGATTAAAGAAAATATCCGAAATAAAAGACCTGACCGAATTCTTTTTTCTTGAGGAATTGAATTATCCGGGAGAACTTCTGATTTGGAAAAAAATGAGCGCGCCCGAAGTTAAAAATAATTTAAAAGAAATTCTGGAATTATTAAATGCCTTACCGGAAGAAGAATGGAAAAAAGAAAAAATAGAAGAAAAAATTATAGGCCATATCAAAGAAAAAGAAGGAAAGGTGGGGAATTATCTCTGGCCTCTTAGGGTGGCTTTAACCGGGCAATCCCAAAGCCCCGGGCCTTTTGAGGTTGCTTGGGTTTTGGGCAAAAAAGAAAGCTTGGAAAAAATAAAAAAAGCCGGGGAACTTTTATAATTTCCAAAAAAAATGTTATAATTTAAACAACAATTATTTATTTTCAATAATTTGTTTATGGCAATATCACCGGCTTTAAAACAAATAATGTTCGCCTTACAAGAAATTTCTTATTTTCTTGTTTGGTGGTACAGTCAAGGGTTAATAAAATTTCTTCTAAGGATTAAAAATTTTTTAATTGATGAAGAAAAAAAATTGGGCCTGAGAATTTGGATAAAAAACATTTTTACACCCATGTACGGCCAAAAAGATTGGACCAGCCGTGTGATCAGTTTTTTTATGCGCTTATTCCAAATAATTATAAGGACCCTGCTTTTAATTTTTTGGATTTTTATTTCTCTGATTTTGTTTATAATTTGGCTCGGGATTCCTTTGCTGGTTATTTATCAAATTATTTTTCAACTTTTTTTATAAATGAATAAGGAAAAACCAAAAAAATTTTTTATTGTTTGTCCCAAATGCGAAGGTTCGGGCAAGGGAAAAATGAATTTTCCTTGTTTTAATTGCGGGGGCACGGGCACGGGAAGATTCTGGCAAAATTATTTTCTTTATTTTGATAAAACTTTTACCAATTCGGACATCTTTTGGCGCCGGATAATGAATAAATTTTTGATCATAGTTGATCTTTTGGCTCTGATCCTCGGTTTCGGGGGAGTGGCTTCTCTGGCCTGGTGGATCTGGAATCATGAAACTCAAAACATTAAAGAATATTTCCTTTTTTGGCAAAATCATAATCTGTTTATTTTATTTTTCTGGATAGGGATATTATCTTTTTTGTTTTTTTATTACAAATTGGAAAGAAGGGAGGAAAAAAAAGAAAAAATTAAAAAAATTAAGGACCATTCCGATTCCCTGCCCAATAATTGGGCTGAACTGAAAAAATACAAAAAAACCGTTAATGTAGCCGAAACCTTGAATGAAGAGGCCTTAAAAATAATTGAAGAAGCTTTTTTACTGGCCCGAAAAAGGAATCATCAATACACCTCCACCCTTCATCTCTTTTTTGTCCTGTTTCAGAGTCGGGATATAAAAGCTATGTTTATAAGATTAAATGTGGATGCGGAGAAATTATTTGAAAAAATAAACCACCAATTATCTCAAAAAAAGGCCGGAGAACAAAAAGAGGCGATTTTTTCTCCCGCTTTCAAACAATCGGTGGTGGAGGCCTATATTGAAGCTTACGGCTGGAGGCAAAATAACTTAAAAGCCCTTAATTTGATCAGTTATTGCGTGGCCCGAGATAAAATTTTAACTGAAATTTTGTGGGATTTGGAGGTAACTTTAGATAAAATCAATAATGTCAAATCTTGGTTTAAAACCGAAGAAAAACTAAAAAGAAACCTGAAAATATTTAAAAAAAATGCTCGCTACAAGCCCAAAACCGCCATGAATAGAGCTTACACGGCCATGGCCACCCCCAATCTGAACCGCATTTCTTATGATTTAACCTTAGCTGCCAAATGGGGAAGGTTAGATCTATGCGTCTCTCGTGAAAAAGAGCTCAATAATATATTAAATATTCTAAAAACCAAAAACAACACGGTAATTTTAACCGGCTCCCCCGGAGTGGGAAAAAGAACCATAATCAAAGGAATGGCCACATTAATGGTGGAAGAAAATGTGCCGGAATTTTTAAAAGATAAGCGATTGTTGGAATTAGACGCCTCTCGCTTAATCAGCGGAGCCGACCCCTCTCAAGCAGAAGAAAGATTATTAACAATATTGGATGAAATTTCTCGGGCGGGCAATATTGTGCTTTTTATTCAAAATATTAATCTTTTGATCGGAGTTAGCTCCGGAGGAGAGGGGAGTATGGATTTATCCGAAGTGTTGGCCAATGCTTTGGAAAAAAGAGTTTTATATTGCTTAGCTACGGTTAATAATGATAAATATGATAAATATGTGGAAAACAGCCACTTGGGGAGAGTCATGTCCCGGGTCAAAATAGAAGAGCCCAAAGACAATCAAGTCATCCGGATCATTGAAAGCAAAATAGGCAGATTGGAATATAAATACAAAGTCTTTTTCACCTACAATGCTTTAGAAAGAGCTGTAAAATTGTCTGATCGCTATATCCATGACAAATTCCTACCGGAAAAAGCCTTGGATATTTTGGAAAAAACCGCTATGCGAGTTTCGCAAAAAACAGATAAAAAAGAAATAGGCAACTGCAACAAAAGAGAAGTAAGTTTAACTGTTAAAAAAATAACCCAAATTCCGGTGGAGGAAGTAAATGAAAAAGAGGGGGAGAAGTTGATCAACTTGGAAAAAGAAATACATAAATTTATGATAAATCAAGACGAAGCGGTTGATATGGTGGCCAACAGCTTAAGAAGAGCCCGGGCTAATTTGCGAGAGGGCAAAAAAACCATTGCCAACTTCTTGTTTTTGGGACCCACCGGCGTAGGAAAGACCGAATTGGCCAAAACCGTGGCTCGCGTATACTTTGGCAAAAAAGAATATTTGATCCGCCTGGATATGAGCGAATATCAACACGAAGACAGTGTTTCCAAAATGATCGGAGACGGACAAAAAAAAGGTTATTTAACTGAAGCGGTAAGAAAAAACCCTTTTTCCTTAATACTTTTGGACGAATTTGAAAAAGCTCATTCCAAAATATTCAATCTGTTTCTGCAGGTTATGGATGACGGACGCTTAACTGACGGAGGAGGAAAAACCATTGACTTCACCAATAGCGTTTTAATAGCCACTTCCAATATCGCCTCTAATTTTATCAAAAAACAAGTAACCGCGGGAAAACCTTTGAAAGAAATTAAAGAAGAAGTTATAAACAATCAACTAAGCCAGGAAATGAAGCCGGAGTTGATCAATCGTTTTGACGGAATAATAATATTCAAACCCTTAAGTATAAAAAATGTGGCGGAAATAACCAAACTTATTTTATCCAAAACTTCCCAAATGTTGGAGGAGAAAGGAATATTTTTCGAGGCCTCGCCGGAAGGAATAAAAAAATTGGCTCAGGAAGGTTATGACCCCGCTTTCGGAGCTCGACCTTTAAAAAGATTACTTCAAGAAAAAATAGACAACGAAATAGCTAAAAAAATTTTGGCGGGAGATATAAAAAGAAGAGATAAAATTATTATAAATCAAGAAGGAAAAGTAGTGGTAGCCAAAAGCGAAGAGCTATAAAAAAATAATTTTTCAAAAATGACTTGGCAATATTATCTAATTATATTCTTGCTAACCTTAGGATTATCAATATTTTTCACAAAACTGATCATAAGGTTGGCTTTTTATTTAAAAATTTTGGATTTTCCGGAAGGAGAGCGTAAAATTCATCGCAAAAAAACCCCTCTTTTGGGAGGACTGGCCATCTTTCTCAGTTTTTTTTTAATTCTCTTTTGTTGTAAATCGAAATTACTTTCCGGAAATCTGGAAATTCACCACTGGCTGGGGTTTTTCTCGGGAGCTTGCTTTTTGATGATCGGCGGGTTTCTGGATGATAAATACAACTTAAGCCCGGGAAAACAAATTATTTGGCCTCTTTTGGCCTCTCTTTGCATTGTGGCGGGAGGAGTGGAAATAATTAAAATAACCAACCCCTTGGGAGGATTGATTTATCTTAATACTTGGAAAGTGCCTCTTTGGAAAATTTTTGGAAACATTTATTATTTTATTTTTTGGGTTGATCTGTTTACTATTATTTGGCTTATGATTATGATGTATACCACTAAATTATTGGACGGTTTGGACGGTTTAGTAACCGGGATCTCGGCTATCGGAGGAATAATAATTTTTTTATTCACTATCACCACCAAATACTACCAACCCGACATCGGTTTAGCCGCCTTGATCTTTGCAGCCGCCTGTTTGGGGTTTTTGTTCTTTAATTGGCATCCGGCCAAAATATTCTTGGGAGAGGGGGGCTCTCTTCTTCTGGGCTATATTTTGGGAGTTTTAGCGATTATCTCCGGGGGAAAAATCGCTATTACTTTATTGGTGCTGGGACTTCCTCTAATGGATTTGATCTGGACCATATCAAGAAGAATCTTGAAAGGAAAAAATCCTTTCAAAAACCCGGACAAATCGCATCTTCATCATCGCTTGCTGGATCTGGGTATAAGCCAAAGAAAAACTGTTCTGATTTTTTACTTTTTTGCTCTTTTTTTCGGAGGGCTAACGCTTTTTTTGCAAAGCCGGGGAAAATTATTGGCCCTTCTGCTTTTAATCCTTATTATGCTTATAACAATTACAGTTTTTAGTCTCAAACAAAAAACTCCGAATTATGACTAAAATAATAGAAAAAACTTATATACTTTTGTCTTGGATTTTTTTTATTTTCGTGGTTATAACCGTTCCCTTGACCAATTTAGAAAACAACAACGGTTTTTTGGGTTGGGATAAACTCGTCCATTTTTTTATTTTCGGAATTCTGGCCACCCTAACAGCAAGCTTATTAAAAGAAATATCTAAAAATAAAAAATTCTTTTCTCTTAAAACAATTTCGGGGATAATTTTTATTTTTTGCTCTCTCTTGGTAATCCTGGGAGAATATCTTCAGAAATTTATTCCGGGAAGATTCCCTTCGACCGGGGATGTTTTCTTCGGAATTCTGGGAATTATAGTTGCTATCTTAATAACAAAGAAAAAAAGCGACCCTCTTTTCTTTTTGTTTTCTTAATGTTATAATAAAAACTTAAAGCTCGCACTAAACAATAAAGCGCGGCGACAAATAAACCCCGACGCCTTTAAAATTTAAAATAATAATATGACTCCTGAAAAATGGCAAAATATATTGGGCAATTTAAAGGATAATTTTGATATTAAAGAACATGAGAAAGAATTCCGGGAAGAACAAGGAGGGATGGAAGTGGAATATGTGATTTTTCACTCCCCTCTGGGTTTGGTAAAGCTGGAATTTATGAGTAAGCCGGTGGTTTTAGATAAAAAAACCAACTATTCTCGCCGTATCGGCTCAGAAACCAAGGTGGAATATGTTTATAGTGATACAGAAAAAACCCACACTCTAACCGCCTACCAATGGAACGAAGATGAGGATGATTGGACAAAAATTCAAGCCGATTCTTTTCTTTAAATTTCCCAAATAAAATTTTAATATGAAACCCCAAATTCTTTTGCTGATTCTTCCTTTGTTTGTTTTATTGATAATGGAGTCAATTTTCTTAAATGTAAAAACCATCTATTTAGCTGTGATTTTGATAAATTTGGGTATAATGTATGCTCTTAAAAAAATCGGGGAGTTTCAAATAAAGGACAAATCCTTTTGGATTCATTTTATACTTCCTTTTTTCTTTGTAAACGGATTAATTAGCTATTTAATATTAAACGGAAATTTAATAATAATACAAACTTTAATAATAATAGAAGCTTTTTTTGTATTTTATTATTTAAGACAGATATATTTTAACAAAACTTTAAAAACAAAAGTGAAGTGGGAAAATATATCTTATTATTCCGGATTTTTGGCCTTGTTCTTTATTTTTTCTTTTATTTTCGGCTCTCAAGGATCCCTTTTTTCCGCTGTTTATCTAACTTTAATCTTGATATTCGCTTTAATTTTGACAACCTACCAATTTTTTTACATGCAAGGAATAAGAGAAAAACAAAATTATATTTATATTTTTATAATTACTTTGATCTTGACAGAAATTACTTGGGTTTTCTTTTTCCTTCCTTTCAGTTATAATATCGGGGGATTGGTATTAGCGATTATTTATTATTTAATTTTAGGGCTGACTCGATTATTTTTAAAAAATTCCTTAAACAAAAAAAAGCTTAAATTTTATTTGAGTTTAAGCTCGGGGTGTATCATTATTATCTTATTAACCGCTAGAATTTTTTAGTTATGAAAAAAAAAGTTAATTATCAAACCATTCTTTTATTGATTTTGGTTACTTTAATAGGGTTGGGTGCGGGCATGGCCGGAAACCTTTTAAGCAGACAATATTTAACAGCCGGATTGTATAATTTTCCCTTTGGAGGAGAGCTTGATCTTTCCGGGCAGAATTTAAACCGCTCTCAAGTAATAATAAAAGGTGCCAAAAAAATTACCATAGAACAAAATAAAAGAATAAAAGAAATTGCGGAAAAATCCCAAAAGAACCTGGTAGGGATTTTAAAAAAAGAAAACGCAAAAAAATCTTCTTTGGAAAAAACGAATTCCTTTTATAATCTGGATAAACCTTTTTCCCAGGGATTTATTATTACTACTGACGGCTGGATCATTTCTGAGTTTCCCGAAAACCCCGAAATAGACAAAGAAAACATTAAAAAAAATTATTTAGTGGTGGATTCCGACAAAAAACTCCACCTCATTAAAAAAGTTAAAAAAAGTTCTCGGGGTTCTTATTGGTTTCTCCGTCTGGAAAAAACAAGAGAACTTCCGGTTAAAAAAATAGTTCCGGAGTCGGAAATAACAAAAGGAGATATGGTTTTAACCATGAATTGGCAGGGGGATAATTATATAAGCCACATATCAGATAAAATAAATCCGCAAACCGGCTTGGTGGAATCAAGCGATTCTTTTTTCCGCGAGCTTGTTCTGACCGGATCCCCGGAAAAAAACCTTAAAAACGGATTTGTTTTTTCTTTAAAAGGGGGAATAGTGGGCATTATTGATAAAAACAAAACCATACATTCTGTTAACAATTTTAAACCCGATTTTGATAATCTTCTAAACGGAGAAAAAAAGAAAAAAGCTTCCCTGGGGGTAAATTATATCGATCTGTCCCGAGTGCTTTTTAAAGAAAAATATAACAAAAACAAAGGGGCTTTAATTTATCCGGATAATACCAATAAAAGCATAATTCCGGACTCTCCGGCAAAGAAAGCGAATTTAAAGCCTGGGGATATAATAGAATCTTTAAACGGAGAAGAGGTAAACTCCAAAACTCCGCTGAATTATTTGGTTCAAAAACATTCTTCCGGAGAAAAAGTCAATTTAAGTTATATAAGAAAAGGAGAATCAAAAAATATTTCCATTACTTTAGAATAATTTTATTATGAAAATAAAATCAATTGATAAAGAAATTGAAAAAATTCAAGCTAAAACCGTTTTTTTAAGGGTGGATTTTAATGTTCCCTTTCAAGGAAAAAAAATTACGGATGAAAAAAAGATTATAGCCACCCTGCCCACAATCCGCCTTTTAATGCGCTATCAATGTAAAATAATTTTAGCTACTCACTGGGGTCGCCCCCAAGGAAAAGAAAAAGAGGAACTATCCACAAAAAAATTAGCGGAAAGACTCAATAAGCTTTTAAAACCGAGCAAAAACGGAAAAAGAAAAATATTTCATTCAAAAAAAATTTCCGGGCCGGAAATAAAAAAACAAATTGAAAAACTCAACCCTGGAGAAATAATTTTTTTAGAAAATTTAAGGTTTGATCCGAATGAAAAGAAAAACGACAAGAAATTTGCTCAAAATTTGGCTAAATTGGTTGATCTTTATGTGAACGACGCCTTTTCGGTTTCTCACCGCAAACATGCCTCTGTAAGCGCGATCAAAAATTATCTTCCCGCTTTTGCCGGTCTTTTGCTTAAAAAAGAGATTGAGAATCTAAACAAAATTGACAACCCGGAAAAACCTTTGGTTGCCATAATGGGAGGCATAAAAGTGAAAACTAAAGATAAATTAATAAAAAACTTGCTTCCCAAGTCCGACAAAATACTTTTGGGAGGAGGTTTAGCCAACAATTTTTTAGCTGCTCAAAACTACAAAATCGGGAAATCCCTGGCTCAGGAAGAAAGTATTGAATTAGCTGACAAAATTATGAAAAAAAATGGAGAAAAAATAATTCTTCCCTTGGATGTGGTGGTTAACAATCAAAAAAACGGGGAAGGAAAAACCTCTGTGAAGGAAATAACCAAAGTAGGGGATAATGATTATATTTATGATGTAGGCCCGGAAACTGTTCGCATTTTTGCCAAAATAATTAAAAAGGCCAATACCATGATCTGGAACGGCCCCTTGGGCTGGTTTGAAAACAAAAAATTTAACCAAGGAACTTTAATGACGGCTCGCTTAATAGCTTCCCGGTCCCAGGGTAGGGCTTTCGGGGTGGCGGGAGGCGGAGAAACCGTAAAAGCCCTTAAAGAAAGCGGTATGGAAGATCATTTGGATTGGATCTCTACCGGCGGAGGGGCTATGCTTACTTATTTGAGTTGTCAAAAAATGCCAGGATTAAAAAATTTAATTAAATATTAATAATATCTTTATGTCAAACAAAATAAAACACATTAAGGCCAGAGAAATTTTAGATTCCAGAGGAAATCCCACTGTGGAGACCAAAATAATTTTAGAAAATAACCTAAGCGCCAAAGCCGCTGTTCCCTCGGGTGCTTCCACCGGCATTCACGAGGCCTGGGAATTAAGAGATGGGGATCAAAAAAGATACGAAGGAAAGGGGGTATTAAAGGCGATAAAAAATGTTAATGAAAAAATTGCTCCCGAGTTAATCGGGAAAAATGTTAACAAACAAACCGAAATTGATGATATTATGATAAAATTGGACGGAACCGATAATAAAAAAGAGTTGGGAGCTAATGCCACTCTTTCGGTTTCCCTGGCTTGCGCCCGAGTGGCCGCCAAAAATAAAAATAAAGAACTGTACCAATACATAAGCGACACTTTCAAATTCAATCGTAAAAAATTCTTTCTACCCACTCCCTCTTTTAATATTTTCAACGGAGGGAAACATGCGGACACTAATTTGGATTTTCAGGAATTTATGGTTATTCCCTTAAAAGAAAAAAAGACAAAAAAACCTTTTGCCGAGAAAATTAGAATGGGAGCGGAAATTTTTCATTCCCTGGGAGAAACCTTAAAAAGAGCCGGTTTTGATACTGACGTGGGAAATGAGGGGGGTTATGCTCCTGATATAAACTCCAGCATTCAAGCCATTGAACTAATAATGACCGCGATTATGAACGTAGATTGTAAACCGGGTAAGGACATAGGTATAGGTATAGATGTGGGCTCTTCCGAACTTTATAATCCCAAAAATGGACAATATATCTTTAGGTTGGATAATTCCTATTTTGACAACAATACTTTAACCGGTCTTTACTATGAATGGTTTAGAAAATATCCAATCGTCTCCATCGAAGACGGCTTAGCTGAAGACGATTGGGCCGGCTGGGAGGAATTAACCAGACAGCTGGGAGACGAAATGCTTTTGATAGGGGATGATCTCTTTGTTACCAATATCAACCGCCTAAGAAAAGGATTAGAAAAAAAAGTGGCCAACACTGTTTTAATTAAACCCAATCAGGTAGGAACTTTAAGTGAAACCATAGAATGCATTAAATTGGCCCAAAAACACAATTATAAAATAATGATCTCTCATCGCAGCGGAGAGACTTGCGATAATTTTATTGCTGATTTGTCTGTGGCCACCAGAGCGGAATACATTAAATCCGGATCCTTATCTCGAAGCGAAAGACTGTCCAAATATAATCGCTTAATGGAAATTGAAGAAAATTTATTGGAAAAAAATAAATAATTTAAAAAATGAATTTAAACAAAAAAAAACCTTTGGTCCTTTTAATCTTGGACGGTTGGGGCCTGAGTTCCCAACAGGAGGGTAATGCTATTAAAATGGCCAAAACCCCTTTTTGGGACAGTTTGAATAAAAAATATCCTTATACAGAAATAAAAGCCCACGGGAAATTCGTGGGCTTGCCCTCGGATCAAGTGGGAAATAGCGAAGCCGGTCATATGAATATAGGCGCGGGCAGAGTAGTAGAGCAGGATATAGTCAAAATTAACCGAGCTATCAGAGAAGGTGATTTTTTTGAAAATCCCAAATTAAAAAAAATTTTAAATAAAATAAAAAAACGTGACTCTGATTTGCATCTTATAGGCCTTTTATCAGATAATATGAGCCCTCATAGCAGTACCGCTCACATATTAGCTCTTTTAAAGATAGCTCGAAAACACAAAACCTCCCGAATATATCTCCATTTATTCACAGACGGAAGAGATTCTTTTCCTTATGAAGCTATTAAACTGATTTCTTCCTTGAAAAAAAAGTTAAAAAAGAATGAAAAAATAGTTACGATTGTGGGAAGATTTTATGCCATGGACAGAAATAAAAAATGGAGTAGGACTCAAAAAGCTTATGAGGCCCTGGTCTCGGGCGAAGGGAAAAAAGTAAAAAATATTCCCAATGCCATTTCCAAAAAATACAACCAGGGAGTTACTGATGAATTTATAGAGCCGATGATATTAAAAAATAATATTCCCCAAACCAGAATCAAGGATAAAGACGGAGTTGTGTTCTTTAATTTGCGTTCCGACAGGGCGAGACAATTAACCAAACCTTTTGTTCAGAAAAATTTTAGGCAAAACAACCCTAAAAGTTTTAAAAGAAAAAAATTCCTGGAAAATTTGGTTTTTGGGGCTATGACCAATTTTGGTCCGGATCTGGATTCCATTTCCACTATTTTCCCGGAAAAACCAATTAAAAAAACTTTGCCCCAAATTTTAAAGAACAAAGAGCAACTTTATATGTCCGAATCGGAAAAATATGCTCATGTTACTTATTTTTTCAATGGAGGGCATAAAAAAAAGCTGGGGGGAGAAAATTATTTTATGGTTCCGTCTCCTAAAGTAAAATCTTACGCTCAAACTCCGGGAATGAGGTCCAAAGAACTTACCAAGGAATTAATAAAAAGAGCTAAAACCGGCAAATACGATTTATTGGTGATAAACTTGGCCGCTCCCGATATGATAGGCCACACCGGAAATCTGGAAGCGGCTACTAAATGTTGCCAAATAATAGATCAATGTTTAAAGGATGTTATAAAAACCATTAACGCCTTAAAAGGCAATATTTTAATTACCGCCGACCACGGAAACATTGAAAAATTAATTGACTTGAAAACCGGAAAAATAAACACCAAACATACAACCAATCCCGTTCCTTTTATTATAGCCGGTGCCGATTCTCAAAAATTAAAACTCCGCTCCGGGGGGTCTTTAATAGATATTTCCCCCACCATACTGGATATGCTAAAAATAAAAAAGCCCCCGGAAACAACCGGAGAAAGCTTAATCATTTCCTGATTTTATGCCCTCTAAAAAAGAGATAAAAAATAATTTTGTTGTTTTGGTTACTCTGGATGGCTGGGGGGTAAAAGAAAAAAGTAAACAAAATGTGTTTAGTCAAGCTTATCTGCCTACTTGCAATGAACTAATCTCTTCCTTTCCGGTTACCACTCTTAATTTAACCTCCACTCCTCAGGATTATCGTTTAGAACAAGATTTGTCCGAGCTGGGTTACTACATATTGGGAACCGGTCACGAAGACCATAACTATCTAACTCGGATAAACAGAACCATAAAAAATAAAAATTTTTTTCAAAACCCCGTACTCAAAAAGGCCTTGGCCAATGTTCTTAAAAAAAACAGTCGGCTTCATCTTTGGGGGCTTTTGTCCGAAGAAGAGAAGTATTCTTCCTTTAAACACCTGGAGGCCCTTTTGGTTATGGCTAAAAAGGAGGGAGTAAAAAGAGTGTATCTCCACATTGTTCTGGATGGAGTGGACACCCCTAAAGATAGCGGCCTAAGAAATTTAAAAAGATTAAATAAACTGCTTTCGGATGTAGGAGTGGGGGAAATAGCCACCTTGAGCGGAAGATTCTATGCTATGGATAGAAATGCTTTTTGGGAAGAGAGAATTGCCAAAAGCTATAAAGCGATCGTGGAGGGTGAGGGCAAAAAAAACAAAGACGCCCTGGAAGCGGTAAAAGAGAGTTACGGAAAAAAAATATATGATAAAGAATTGGCCCCCACCGTAATTACCGAAGGAGAAAAAGACGTTAAAGTAAAAGAGGGGGATAGCATGATACTTTTCAATTTTCGAGGGGACAGATCCCGAGAAATGGCCCAGGCCCTATCTTTGTCTACTTGCGAAAAAATATCCAAAAGAAAATATGTCAAAGATTTATTTTTGGTGATTTTTACCGAATATGAAAAAAATATTCCCGCCCAAGTCGCTTTCCCGATATATGACAAGTTTAAAAGTCTGGGAGAAAGAATTAAAGAAAAAAAACTGCAAGAATTAAGACTGGCGGAAATTAATAAATATATTCACCTCACCGAGATAATGGATGGTTATAGAAAAGATAGTAATTTTCCCAAAAACAAACTTTTATTTTCCTCTTCCAAGAAAGATCAAAATCTGGCCTTAATGGAGTCAACCAATAAAATAGCGGAAAAAATAATAACCCAGATCAGAGAAAAAAAATTTGATTTTATAGCCGCCAACTTGGCTAATTTTGACATTTCGGCTCAAGAAAATAATTTTTCCGCGACTTTAAAATACGCGGAATTAACAGATAAAATTTTAAAAAAAATAAGTCGGAATGTTTTGAGTAAAAACGGAACTTTAATTATAACTTCTGCCGGCGGGGGAGCTGAAGATATGTTAAACAAAAAAAAGGGAGAGAACAAAAATTATAATTTTGCTCCGCTTCCGCTTATCATAACAAACAAACAATTGGAAGGCAGGAAAATGAGTTTAGAAGACCCGGCAGACAATGATTTAAGTTTAATTAAAACTCAAAATAATCTCAGTGCTCTTTATTATACCATTTTAAAGCTACTGGGAATCGCTAAAAATAAAGAAAAGGGAAAATCCTTGATCTAAATTAACCCAAATAGAATAAAAATAAGCTTACTAATATTCCAATAAAGAAACCCGCGAATACTTGCCCTGGAGTATGACCTATTTTTTCCAACAAATGAGGATAGCTTTCATCTAACACCTTATCATCTCCCAGATCTTTAATTAAAATATTCAAAATTTTACCGTGTTTACCCAAATATCTTCTAATTCCCAGAGCGTCTCTAATGACAATAACGGCCAAAATAACCGAAACCGCGAACAAGGGAGAACTCCACCCTTCTTTTAATCCTATAATAGAAGCCAAAGCTGTGACCATGGCACTGTGCCCGGAGGGCATTCCGGAATAAGCCAAAAGATTCTTAAACTCAACTTTTTGCCTATTGCTCTTAATAAAAAACTTTATAGTCTGAGCTATAAGACCGGCCAAAATAGGGGAAAGCAAAATATAAGACATATTTTTTAATATTCAAGTTAGTTAAATATCTAAATTTTCCACCTTCTTGGCGTGGGTTTGGATAAAATGCCTGCGAGGGGCCACATCTCCTCCCATAAGCATGTCAAACATTTTATCCGCTCGAGCCGCATCCTCCACTGTTACTTGTTTTATAATTCTATTTTCCGGGTTCATGGTGGTTTCCCAAAGTTGACCGGGGTTCATTTCTCCCAAACCTTTATATCTCTGAGTTTTAATGTTGCCCTTGATTTTCTCTTGGGGCTCTCCTTCTTTTTCACTCTCTTCTTCGTTTGTCTCCACAATCTCTCCGCCCATCTCTTTAACAATCTTTAACTTTTCTTCTTCACTGTAAACATATCTCACCTCGTTTCCTTTTTTTAGTTGATAAAGAGGGGGTTGGGCTATATAAAGGTAACCTTGAGTTATTAAAGGATTAAAATATCGGAAAAAAAGAGTAAGAAGCAAAGTTCTGATGTGGGCTCCGTCCACATCCGCATCAGTCATAATAATTATACGATGATATCTTAATTTCTCAATCTCAAACTGCTCGTTAATATTGGTTCCCAAAGCAATGACCAAACTTTTAATTTCGTTATTGTCCAACATCTTATCTATTCGCGCCCTCTCCACATTTAAAATTTTGCCGCGCAAAGGCAAAATAGCTTGAAATTTTCTATCTCTTCCCTGTTTGGCTGAACCGCCGGCCGAATCTCCTTCCACGATATAAAGCTCGCTCTCTTCCGGCTTACGACTGGAACAATCTGCTAATTTACCCGGTAAAGTCAGCCCCTCTAAAGCGCCTTTGCGCAAAATAGAAGCTCGCACGGTTTTGGCCGCTCTTCGAGCTTGGGCGGATAAAATACATTTACCAATAATTGCTTCCGCTTCTTTGGGGTGCTCTTCCAAAAAAATAGAAAAATTCTCTCCCAAAACTTGTTCTACATAAGTTTTAATTTCAGCATTCCCCAATTTAGCTTTAGTTTGTCCTTCGAATTGAGGATCGGTTAATTTTACGCTGATAATAGCGGTCAAACCCTCTCTGACATCCTCCCCGGTTAAATTTTCATCTTTTTCTTTTAAAATATTCTGATTACGGGCATAAGTATTTAAGGTTCTGGTCAAAGCTGTTCTGAAACCCGAGAGATGAGCTCCTCCTTCGGGGGTATAAATATTATTGGCAAAAGAAAACACCGTTTCATTGAATTCATCATTGTATTGCAGGGCTATCTCAATTTTGGTCCCTTTAATTTCTTTTTCTGTATAAAAACAAGTTTCATGTTTTAAATCCTTTCCTTTATTTAAAGATTTGATATAAGACTTTATTCCCCCTTCAAAATAAAAACGATATTCTTTTGATCTTTTGTCTTTTCTTTTATCTATAACTTTTATATTAATACCTTTGGTCAGGTAAGATTGTTGGCGCAATCTGTCCAATATTTTGCCCCAAGAAAGCTCCAACTCCGTAAAAACTTGGGGGTCGGGTTTAAAACTTATAATGGTGCCTGTTTTTTTGGTATTTCCCGCGGATTTTATCTTGGTCTTGGCTATCCCTCTTTGGTATTCTTGAATCCAAATTTTTCCTTCTCTATGAACTTCGGCTTTCAAGTGTTCGCTTAAAGCGTTTACCACGGAAACTCCCACGCCATGCAATCCTCCGGAAACTTTGTATCCTCCTTCTTCTCCGAATTTACCTCCCGCATGCAATTTGGTCAAAACTGTTTCCAGAGCCGAAAGTCCGGTAGATTTGTGTTTAGCCACAGGTATTCCTCGGCCATTATCCTCCACTTGAACCATATTATCGGGAAGTAAAGTAATAATTATCTCATCGGCATAACCGGCCATGGCCTCATCAATTCCGTTATCAACCACCTCCCAAATCAAATGATGAAGGCCGGTGGAAGAAGTGGAGCCAATATACATCCCCGGTCTTTTTCTAACCGGCTCCAGACCCTCCAAAACAGTAATGGAGCCGGCGCCGTATCTTTTATCATCCTTGGGTTCTTTCTTTTTGTTTTTGTTTGCCATATTTCCTTAATTTTTAAAAAATTAGGGCGTTTTAACCCTATTTTTATTAATCTTGTTATTAAATTGAAATGCGCCGCGAAATTTGTTTACTTACCACCTTTTGCTTCCTGATACAGGCCTCATATTTATTTATATTTTATCATAAAAACATTTTTTAAACAAGTATTTAAACCTAAAAAAAATTGTTATTTTTTAAAAAAACTGATAAAATAAAACAAAATAAAAATAAAAAATTTTATGGCCTCCACAAAATCTGACCCCAAAAAAGAATCCCCGGAAAAAGAAAAAAATGAAGATAAAGAATCAAAGATAGATATAAATAAATATAAAGACCCCACCGGGGTTAGTATAGAAAAATTGGAAAAATCTTTTTGGCTTTTCCGGCATCGCAAGGATTTCAAAAACTCTTTGATTGTCTTTCTGGTGTTATTATGTATAATTACTTGGGGGTATGCTTTATTCGGATACGGAAAATACTTAATTGTGGGAATGGAAGAGGATAAAAAGATGTTAAAAGAATTAACAGGCCCCTTACTCATAAAGCATTCTCAGGTTCTAAAATTCGCTCCCAAAGAACTGAAATTGTCAGAACTGAACGTCATAAGAGACAACCAGAAATTCGATCTGGCTATCAAAATTACTAACCCCAATCCTCACCATGGTGGAATTTTTAATTATTGCTTCGAGGCCGGAAAAGAAAAAATTAAATGCGGAAAAAATTTCGTTTTACCCCGGGATTCAAAATATTTATTAGCCCTCTCCCAAAAAATTAATCAAAAAGGAAGAACCACTTTTAACATTAACAAAACTAACTGGAAAAAATTGGATTATCATAAAATGCCCTCCTGGAAAAACTTTAAAAATGAAAGAATAGATTTCAAAATTGAAAATGTAGAATTAACCCCCGCCAATAAAAGCAAACTCTCGGAAGAAATTAATTTATCCGATCTGAGTTTTTCCGTAACCAATAATTCCGGATTTGGCTATTACGAAGTTCCTTTTAATATATTATTAATCAACTACAATAAAATAGTGGGCCTAAACCGCTATTCTATTTACAATTTTAAATCTAAAGAAAAGAAAAATATTGAAATTAGTTGGCCCAATCTTAATTTTACCTCCGGAAATATAAAAATTATTCCGGATATCAACATTTTAAATCCGGAAATATATATGAAACCGGGAGGAACCGGGGAGACAGAGGATATCAGGAATAGAAAAAAGAAAAAACAAAATATTCAGGATGTTATAGAATAAAATTAGTCAGACTTGAATTATGTTTAAAAAAATATTTTTATATTTAAAAAATTTGGATTGGATTTTGTTTCTGTCCATTTTTTTATTAAGTTGTTTTGGATTAATAGAAATCTATAGTATCGCCCTGGGTAAAGGAACTACGGAATTAATAAATTTTCACAAACAAATCATCTTTATTATAATGGGGATATTGATTTTTTTTGTCTTTGTTTTTATTGATTTTAATCTTTTCCGGGATTTTGCCCATTATATTTATTTAATCGGAATAATTTTGCTGATCAGTGTCTTGCTTTTCGGGACAACCGTAAAAGGGACCACGGGTTGGTTTGAGTTTAAATTTTTCAGTATCCAGCCGGTGGAATTTATAAAAATAGTTACAATCATTTTTTTGGCTCGTTTTTTCGCCCTACAAAAGTCGGAATCCCGCTCCTTAAAAAATTTATTTCTTTCCGGTTTGGGAATTTTTATTCTCTTTTTTTTGGTAACACTACAACCCGACTTTGGTTCAGCCATGATCCTGTTTTTTACTTGGCTGGCCTTAATCGCTTTTGTGGGTTTTAAAAAAAAATATTTTCTAATTATAGGGATCTTGTTTCTTTTAGCTTTGGGTGGAATGTGGAACTTTTATTTTCAAAAATACCAAAAAGAAAGAATTCTAACTTTTTTAAATCCGAAAGTAAGCTCCTTGGACCAGGGTTACAATGTCTCTCAAGCCATAATCGCCGTGGGCTCCGGGGGTATTATGGGCAGGGGAGTGGGTTTTGGCTCTCAATCCCAATTAAAATTTCTTCCTGAAGCTCAAAATGACTTTATTTTTGCCGTAATAGCGGAAGAATTGGGCTTTATAGGAGTATCTCTGGTTTTACTTTTTTTCGGAATATTTTTCTATCGTTTATTGCACAATTTAAAAAATTTAAAAAATGATTTTGCCATTTTTTTTGTTTTGGGGGTCTTGGGCTTGATTTTTATCGAAATGTTTATTAATATTAGTATGAATATAGGGTTTTTTCCGGTAGTGGGAATACCTTTTCCTTTTGTCAGCTACGGGGGAAGCGCCTTAATAGCCAATTTTATTTTAATTGGCATAGTGGAAAATATAATCATTCAATCCAAAATTAATTATTAATGAAAAAACAAAAGTTTCTTTTTAAAAGAATTTTTTTGTTTAACTAAATATTTATGGCTGAAGTTAAATTACAAGCGGAAACCAGACAAGCGAAAAAAGCCCACACTTTAAGAAAAGAGGGCTTGATTCCCGCGGTTTTATATGGACCTAAAACCGAAAATCAAAATTTAAAAATAAAAAAAGGGGAGTTGGAAAAAGCTTATAATGAAGCGGGGGAATACAGTTTAATCGATCTAGAGATAAACGGAAAAGAACCGACAAAAATCCTGGTTAAGAATGTTCAAAAAGACAGTATTAAAGGAGAAATTATTCATGCCGACTTTTATCAAGTAAAAATGGATGAAAAAATTACCACGGAAATCCCTCTTACCTTTGTGGGCGAATCCAAGGCGGTTAAAGAACAGGGCGGATTTTTGGTAAAAAACATTTATGACATTGAAGTGGAGTGTCTGCCCGGCGATTTGGTGGATGAGATTGTTGTGGATATTTCCGGCCTGGAAACTTTTGATGATCTTATTAGAATAAAAGATTTAAAAGCTCCCAAAGGTATTGAATTTACCGGAGATCCGGAGGAAATGGTGATCAGTGTTACTCCTCCGGAGGAAGAAGAAGAGGAAGAGTTGCCTGAAGACGAGGCCGCGGCTGTGGGAGCCGAAGAAGGCGGAGAAGAAGACAAAGAAAAGCAAGAAGAAGGAGATAAAACAGAGAAAGAAGAATCCTCAAAAGAAAAAGAACAAGAATAAAACATTTAAATTAATGGGGGAAAATAAAAAAATTAAAAACACAAGAAAAAAAATTGTTTTTTGGAAAAATTTGTCTTGTCTTAGTTTTTTTATTTTCAGCTTGGTTTTAATTTTCTCCTCAATCCTTGTTTACAATCATTTTTTTAACAATTCCCTAAAATCTTCCGAAGGGAAAACCGCCTTAAACACTGAAAAGAAAAAAGAAAAATGCCCGGATTGTTTACCCAGATTATTAGACGGGAAATTGGTGAAGTCCGGTCAAGAAAATTTATATCCTCTGGCGATAATTATAGACAATCACACGGAAGCGCGTCCTTCTTTTGGTTTGAGCCAAGCCAGTTTGGTTTACGAAACTGAGGCCGAAGGCCAAATTACCCGTTTTTTGGCCTTTTTTGACAGCGGAGAAAAAATAAAAAAAATTGGACCTGTCCGCAGCGCCAGGCCTTATTTTTTGGATTGGGCTCGTGGATTATCCGCCTTATTGGTTCATTGCGGAGGAAGTCCTTCCGCTTTGGCTCGCTTAGCTCAAAATGATTTGATCAATTTAAACGAATTCTATTACAGCAATTATTTTTGGCGATCTTCAAATAAAAAATCCCCTCACAATATTTTTACTTCCAGTACCAAAATCAATCAATATTTAAAAAACAGGGGATTAGAAGAAAGAAAAATACTGCCGTGGAAATTCAAAGAAAAAAATTCCGGCAAGGCCCCGAAAGTGAAACATAAAAAAATAAATATAAATTTTCACAACCAAGATTATAATGTCTCCTGGAAATACCGGGAGAACTCCGGATCTTATCTTCGCTTTTTGGGAGAAAAAAAACATCTGGACGGAGGAAAAAAAGAAATCAGGGCTCATAATTTAATCATTCAATATACTGATTTTGAAATCTTGGATGAAAAACTGAGACTGAACATAAAAACACTGGGGAGGGGAGAGGCTATAATCTGCCAAGACGGAATTTGTCGAAAGGGTTTTTGGAAAAAAGATTCTCCCCGAACCCGAACCCGTTATTATTATAAAAACGGGGAGGAGGTAAAATTCAATTCCGGCACTACTTGGATAGAGGTTATGAGAAACAGCTATAAAAACGATAATATTTTTACAACCAATTAACTAAAAGCAATCTCTCTTTACCTGACAAATCTTTTTTAATTTCCCGATTCTCGGCCTTTAATATTCTGGAGGCCATTTTTTTTATGTCGTCGGCTTGACCGGGGTTAATTTCGCAATAAATTCTAAGGCCGGCTTCGGGTTTTGCTTTTTTGATTTTGAACAGCTGTTCAAACAATTTTCTGTAATGCTTTAACCCCTTATTGGGGCTAACCAGGGATTTTTTGGGCTCTTTTTGAATGGATTTTTCTTCTTTTAGTTGTCTCCGGGTTAAATAGGGCAAATTGGCCACAACAATATTAAATTTTTTTAATTTGTCCGGATCTTTTAAAAAATAACTGAGTAGAGAACCCTTCACTAATTTTATATTCTTTTGCCGGTGCCTGTGAGCGTTTATTCGGGAATATTTTAGGGGAGTGGAATGTTTGTCTATTCCCCAAAAAGATATATTCTCATGTTTTTCTAAAAATCGAGAAAGGGTTACTATCAAACAACCGCTTCCGGTGCCAACATCAATTAAATTCAATTCAGGCAAAGAAGAAAAATCATTTTTTAAAACTTCCTCTATTATTAATTCGCTCTCCGGCCTGGGCACTAAAACCCCTTTCCCCACCGAAAAATTTCGGCCCCAAAACTCCTTATAACCCAAAAGATGGGCCAAGGGAATAAAAGCAGACCTTTTTTTAATTAATGTCCAAAAAATTTTTTCTTTTTCCTTGCTTATCTTTTTTTCCGGATACGTATGAATATATTCCTTGGGTTTAGCTAAAATTTGAGCCAATAAAAGCTCGGAGTCCAATTCAGGTGAAGACACTCCTCTGTTTTTTAGTTTGTTTACACTTTTACCTAAAAGAGTTCTAATATCCATTATTTTTGTTTTTTTATCTCTTGATTCTCTTTCTGCAGGGCCTCTATTATTTCTTCCAAATTGCCGTCTAATACTTGTGTTAAATTGTTCCAAGATTTTTTGATTCTGTGATCAGTTACGCGATCCTGAGGAAAATTATAAGTCCTGATTTTTTCGCTCCTATCTCCGCTACCAATCTGAATTTTTCTTTCTTCGGTTTCGCTTTGAACCTTTTCTTCCTCTATCTTGGAAAGCAAATGAGCTCGTAAAATCTGCAGAGCCTTAAGTTTGTTTTGTTGCTGGGATTTTTCATCCTGACATTGAGCGGTTATGCCGGTAGGTATGTGAGTAATTCTAACCGCGGAATTGCTGGTGTTCACGCTTTGACCCCCCGGGCCGGAAGCGGAAAAAGTGTCAATACGCAAATCATTCTCTTGTATATTCAACTCCACCTCCTCGGCCTCGGGTAAAACCGCTACTGTAACTGCAGAGGTGTGTATTCTTCCGCTTTTTTCCGTTTCCGGGATCCTTTGCACCCGATGGGTGCCGCCCTCAAACTTAAGATTTTTATAAACGTCTTCTCCCTTGATCATAAAAATAATTTCTTTATAACCACCGACATCCGAACTATTGGAATTCAAAATCTCCAACTTCCAATTTTTATTCTCGGCAAACCGGGAATACATACGGAAAAGATCGCCGACAAACAAAGCTGATTCCTCACCGCCGGTTCCGGTCCGTATTTCCATAATAATATTTTTTTGATCCTGCGGATCATCGGGATAAAATTCCTTTTCAATTCTTTCTTGTAAATCTTCTTTTTCTGTTTTTAATTTTTTCAATTCTTCCTCCGCCATTTTCGCCATTTCCTTGTCCTCTTCCTTTTTTATGATTTCCTCGTTTTCTTTAATATTCTTAGACAATTCTTCTTCTCTGGCTATTAAATCCATTATTTTTTTATAAAAAGCGTGCTTTTGAGAAATTTCGGCTAACTTTTGCGGGTCCCCGGTTGTTTTCGGATCAGACAATTTTTTTTCAATCTCTTGAAATTTTTGTTTTATTTCTTCATACATATTTTTTAATATAAATATTCTATTTTAATAATAAACCCCTTATAAAAAAACAGCTGTCTTGTAATAAAACAGCTGTTTGATCTAAAAAGTTATTTTTTGTTTTTTGCTTCTTCTTTTTCTTTTCTTTTTTGGGCTTGAGCTTGCTTTTTCACCCTTTTACCTTTCCTTGTTTGGGAAACTTTTTTTTGAGCGTCCATTTTAGCTTGAAATTTTTCCACTCTTTGGGCAGTATCAACCAATTTTTGTTTTCCGGTATAAAAAGGATGGCAATTAGAACAAATTTCCACTTTTATTTCCTCTTTGGTTGATCCGGTAGTAAAAGTATTTCCGCAAGCACAAGTAACTTTTACTTGATCATAATATTGAGGATGAATGTCCTTTTTCATAAAATCAATTGCTAAATTATTACTTAAATATAGAAAAATATTAACATAAATAAAAAAAAATATCAAGAGATGTCCTGTTATTCCCAATAGCTCAAAAGAATGATATACTAAAACATAATTCAATTTAAACTTTTTCAATTTTGTAAATTGGTAGTGGATTTGTGATTTGTAAACTTATGTCTGTAAAAGTACACAATATTGCCAAAAATACTTCTTATCTAACCGCGGCCATGGTGCTGCAAAAAATAATTTCCTTTACCTATTTTACGCTACTGGCTCGCAATTTAGGGCCGGCAAACCTGGGAAAATATTATTTTGCCATCTCTTTTGTCACTATTATGGGCGTTTTTATAGACCTGGGCTTGGTTAATGTTCTAACTCGGGAAGTGGCTAAAAGAAAAAGGGAGGCAAGTAAATTACTGGGAAGTGTTTTGTCTTTAAAAATACCCTTGGCCCTTCTAACTCTGGGAGCGGCCTTTTTGATTATCAATCTTTTGGAATACCCGGCCATAACTCGTAATTTGGTTTATCTGGCTTGCGTGTGTATGATAACCGACTCCTTTACCACTACTTTTTTTGCTGTAGCCCGGGGTTTTCATAATTTAATTTTCGAAAGCTTGAGCGCAATTCTATTCCAATTGATTGTTTTGGGACTGGGTTTAACCGCTATTTATTCCGGGTTGAATCTGCTTTGGGTAATGGGAGCTTTGGTCTCGGGCAGTATTTTTAATTTTTGTTATTCCTTTGCAATAGTTAAACACAAAATTAAAATTAAAATTATTCCCTCCTGGGACAAAAAACTGATTAAAGCCGTAGCTTCTTTGACCGTCCCTTTTGGAATTTTCGCTCTTTTCCAAAGATTTTACATGCACTTGGACACGGTTTTACTCTCGATTTTGGCCGGAGATAAATATGTGGGTTTTTATCAGATCGCTTTCAAAATAGTATTTGCCTTACAATTCCTCCCCATGGCCTTTATTGCTTCTCTTTACCCGGCTATGAGTAATTACTGGCTCAATAACCGCTCTCAACTTTCTATCACTTTTGAACGAGCGATTAGTTACCTAATGATAATTTCTTTGCCTATTTCAGCCGGGGTGGTCGCTTTGGCTGACAAAATTATTTTGATCTTTAAAACCAACTACATGTCCGCGGTCCTGCCCATGCAAATAATCATCCTTTCTCTTTTATTTATTTTTATTAATTTTCCCGTGGGCTCTCTGCTCAACGCCTGCGACAGACAAAAGCAAAATACTTTAAATATGGTAATAGCCGCTATCCTGAGTGTGGCCCTAAACCTTATTTTAATTCCGCGTTTTCAGGCCTTAGGGGCCAGTATTACGGTTTTGGTCACTAACGCCTTAATGACCTTTCTGGGATTTTATTGGGCCCGGGGAGCCATCTCTTATAATTTGAAAAAAATATTAAAAACTTTTCTTAAAATATTAATCTGCGCCTTGGCCATGGGTATACTGGTTTGGTATCTAAAAAATTATTTAAATATCTTTGTGTTGATTATTCTGGGAGCTATTATATATTTCCTTTTACTATTTGCCATTGGAGGATTTAAAAAAGAAGATATTATCAGTATTTATCACTCTTTTTTACCCGCGTTCAAATCTAAAAATTGATTTATGAAATATTTACTAACAACTTTGGAGTACCCGCCTTTTAAAGGAGGAGTAAGCCACTACTATAAAAACCTGATTGAAAACTGGCCGGAAAAAAATATCCGAGTATTAACTTCAGTAAAAGAAGCCCGGGGAGGGAAAGTTATAAAAAAATCCTTAACATCTAAAATAATTTATCCTCATTGGCTACCCGCCCTCTTTTACCTGGCTCGAGCTTTAAAAAAATTTAAAATAAACTATGTTTTGGTGGGACAGATACTACCCTTAGGGATCCCGGCACTTTGGCTTTCCCGAATTTTTAAATTCAAATATGCTTTGATTCTCCACGGCATGGATTTAACTCTGGCTTTTAAAAAAAGGAAAAAAAAATGGATAAGTAAAAAAATAATCAAAAGAGCGGACAAAATAATCTGTGGCAACAGTTATGTCAAGGAAATTCTATTGAAACAAATGGGCGAAGATATCAAAACCAAAATTAAAATTATAAACCCGGCCCTGAACAGGGAAATCCCCGAAATTGACCCGCAACTAAAGAAAAAAATTGAACAAAAATATGATCTAAAAGGAGAGGCCGTAATTCTCAGTTTGGGAAGATTGGTGAGGCGCAAGGGTTTTGATAAAGTATTGGAGTCTTTGCCTGAAATATCACAAAAAAAGGATGTAAAATATTTTTTAGCCGGAATTGGTCCGGATAAAGAAAGACTGGAAAAAATCAAAAAAAATCTACCTCCTGAGGTTAAAAAAAATGTTTTTCTCCCGGGAAATATCAGTGAAGAAGGAAAATGGGCGCTATTGTCTTTGTCTGATGTTTTTGTGATGCCGGCCAGGCAAATAGGAGAAGATTTTGAGGGTTTTGGTATAGTCTTTCTGGAAGCCAATTTACTCAAAAAGGCGGTTATAGGGGGTAGAAGCGGGGGAATTAAAGATGCTATAATCCATGGAGAGACGGGTCTTTTAGTGAACGGAGAAAATAAACAAGAAATAAAAGGGGCCATAATCAAATTGTTAGAAAATGAGGCTTTAAGGAAAAAAATGGGAGAACAAGGGAGGACAAGAGTATTAAAAAAATTTAATTGGCCGGCAAAAGCGCGAGAAATATATAATTTTTTAAATTATTAATTATGATTTCGGTTATAATCCCCGTATTTAATTCCTCGACAGAATTAAAAAACTGTCTTGACAGCTTGCTTAAACAAACGGAAAAAGATTTGGAAATAATTTTAATAAATGACGGCTCTGAGGACAGAAAAAAACTTTTAAGAATAATAAAGGAGTTTAAAGAAAAATTCAAAACAAAAAAAATACCGTTCAAATTTTTTGAACAATCCAACAAAGGGGCTCCGGCTGCCCGTAATTTGGGTTTCAAACATTCTCGGGGAGAATATGTTATCTTTTGTGATGCTGATGTAATTTTAAAGCCCGAGGCCCTAAAAAAAATGAAGAAAAAAATAAAAGATACCCCCGGGATCAGTTATGTCTACTCCTCTTTCTATTGGGGGAAGAAGTTTTTTTCTTTAGGACCTTTTCGGGAAGAGAAACTGAAAAAAGAACCTTTTATACACTCCACTTCTTTAATTAAAAGAAAAGATTTTCCTTCCGAAGGGTGGGATGAAAAAATTAAAAAATTCCAGGACTGGGATTTATGGCTCACTATGCTGGAAAAAGGAAAAAGAGGCCTATGGATAAATAAAAATTTATTTAAAGTCCAGACCGGAAAAGGAACCATGAGTAACTGGCTGCCTTCTTTTGCCTATACCTACATGCCTTTTTTGCCTCAGGTAAAAAAATACAAAAAAGCCAAAGAAACGATAAAAAAGAAACATAACTTAAATTAAAATGAGAGAAATAAAAAAAGAAGAAATAAAAAATATACTCTGGGGTTATTACACCAAAACAATCTTGTTGGGAATTTTTTTAGTGGAATTGTTATCTTTTATCAGTTTTTATTTCTCCGGGGCAAGAATATTTATTTTTTTGGGCTTAAGTTTAATTTTTCTGGTAGTGTGCCTCTATAAATTGGAATGGGGGGTATATGTGGCTTTGATCGAGCTTTTTATTGGTTCCTTGGGATCCTTATTTTTTTGCCAGATAGGAGGCATCGATTTGTCTATACGGTTAATTTTTTGGTTAATCCTCGTCTCCTCTTGGTTTTTTAAAATTTTAATTAAAAGAAAAAAAGGATTCAAGTTATTTTCTTCTCCTTATTTTGGCTTTATTCTTCTGCTGTTTATTTTTATTTTTTGGGGTTTTGTAAGCGGTTTATTAAATAATCATTCTTTTAACAATCTTTTTTTTGATTTTAATGGGTGGCTTTATTTTGCTTTGATTTTCCCGATTTATGAGGTAATTTTAAAAAGAAAAAATTCCTTTAAAATCTTTTTTCGGCTCCTGGTTGCCTCTTCTTTATGGTTAAGTTTTAAAACCTTGACTCTTTTGTTTATATTCTCCCACAATTTTAAAGGAATAATGCCCTTTTTTTATGAGTGGATAAGAGATACCGGGGTAGGAGAAATTACCCAAATGCCTGACACTTTTACCCGCATATTTTTTCAGTCCCATATTTTTGTTTTGTTTTCCTTCTTTCTTCTGCTTTTTTTCTGGAACTGTATTCGGGAAAAAACCAAATTTTTTAACAAAACAAATATATTAATCTTATTTTACGCCCTGATATTTTACTCGGTAATACTCTTAAGCTTTTCTCGCAGTTTCTGGTTGGGAGGCATGGCGGGAAGCATTCTCTTTCTGGTTACAATTTATTGGAAATATTCTTATAAAAAAGTGATAAGTAATATCGGCCTCTTGCTTTTGATAGGATCTTTGAGTTTGCTTTTAATTACCGGGATAACCAAAATGCCCCTAATCGGAACTCGGGCTCAATTCAATACTACTGACACTATTAAAGATCGAGCCCAAAACATTACGAAAGAAGCCGCGGTTTCCTCGCGCTGGAATCTTTTACCCAAACTATGGGAAGATGTGAAAAAAAATATAATAACAGGCAGGGGATTTGGGGCCACTATTACCTACATATCCCGTGATCCCCGGGTTTTAAAAAACAATCCTCAAGGAAAATACACAACCTATGCTTTTGAGTGGGGATGGCTGGATATTTGGTTAAAACTGGGCCTTTTGGGGCTTATGAGTTATCTCTTGATTATTTTAAAAATAATTACGGATTCTCTTTTGCAAAAAGCGCCCACCAAGTCAAGTTTAAATACTTTTTTAATACTGGGCTTAATAATAATTTCCGTTGTTAACTTTTTCACTCCTTACTTAAACCACCCCCTGGGAATAGGGTACCTTATTTTCAGTTTGGCTCTTGTTGACAAGCTAAATTAACTTTTATACACTTATTTTCATACTACTCACTTGCGCTCACAATAAATTTATTATATATTTTAAAAACTTAATAATAAAACAATATAAACTATGGAGGAACAAATAATCTCCCCCGAGGGCCACAAAAAACTTCAAGAAGAATTGGATTATTTAGTTAACACCAAAAGAAAGGAGATCGCTGATCGCATTGAAAAAGCTAAAGAACTGGGAGATTTAAGCGAAAACGCCGAATATCATGAAGCCAAAGACGCCCAAGCTTTTAATGAAAATAGAATTGCCGAAATCAATAATACTTTGAAAAATGTTAAGGTGGTCAAAAATCAAAATTCCAAAAATGAAATTTCCATGGGCTCTACGGTTACGGTTGCCAATGGAAAAAAAGAAAGAAAATTCACTATTGTCAGTTTTAACGAAGTGGATCCCGCTGAAGGAAAAATCTCTAATGAATCTCCGCTGGGGGTAGCTCTCTTGGGCAAAAAGAAAAACGACACTGTTACCATTAATACGCCCAAGGGAGAAATGAAATATAAAATTAAAAAAATTGAATAAAAATAACGATTTCTAAAAAGCGGTAAAAAGCCCTGATTTTTCAGGGCTTTTTTTGACACAAAAGGATAAATAAATTAAAATAAATAATATAAAAAATCGTTTTTCAAAAAAATATTCTTTGCTAAAATTAGTTAATTTTAATAATTTTATTTTTAAATAACTTAAAAAATATGACCAAATCTCAAAATTCCGGATCCCAAGAAGCTCAAAGCGAAAGAAACGACCGCTTGGAAAAACTAAAAAAACTAAAAGAGCGGGGGATTAATCCTTATCCGGCTCAAGCCGAAAGAACCCATTTAATAAAAGAAGTAAAGGAAAATTTTAAAAAATTGGAGGAAAAAAAAGAAAAAATTGTTTTATCCGGACGCTTAAGAGGTAAAAGGGCTCACGGCAATTTAACTTTCGCTCAAATCAAAGATAAAAGCGGACAAATTCAAATCGCTTTCTCCAAAAAAGATGTGGGAACGGAAAGCTATAAAACTTTAACCAAATTAATTGATGTGGGCGATTTTCTGGAGGTGGAGGGAACCTGCTTTGTTACCCACAAGGGGGAAAACAGCTTAATGGTTTCCAATTGGAAACTCCTAACCAAATCCCTGCGGCCTCTGCCGGCCAAATGGCATGGACTTAAGGATGAAGAAGAAAGGTTGCGCCGAAGATACCTGGATATTTTAATGAACGAAGAAGTAAAAGAAATAATAGAGAAAAAAGCGAAATTTTGGAATTCTGTTCGCAATTTTTTAAACAAAAAAGGATTTTTGGAAGTGGAAACTCCTGCCTTGGAAACCACCACCGGCGGAGCCGACGCCCGCCCCTTTATAACCCACCATAATGCTCTGGATATGGATGTTTATCTGCGCATTTCCATGGGTGAACTTTGGCAAAAAAGATTAATGATGGCCGGATTGGAAAAAACTTTTGAAATCGGCCGACAATTCCGCAACGAAGGTATGGACGCCGAACACCTCCAGGATTATACCCAAATGGAGTTTTATTGGGCTTATGCCGATTATGAAAAAGGAATGAAATTGGTAGAGGAATTATTTAAATATGTGGCAGAGGAGACATTTGGCACACTCAAATTCAAAATCCGCGGATTTGAAGTTGATTTAGGCAAAAAATGGCAGCACTATGACTACCAAGAAACCGTGAAAAGCTACACCGGGATTGATATCTTAAATACGAATGAAAAAGAAATAAAGGCTAAATTAAACGAATTGGGAGTAAAATACGACAAGAAGGGTTTTAACATCACCCGAGCCATAGATAATCTCTGGAAATACTGTCGCCGGCAAATCGCCGGACCGGGCTTCTTGGTTGGCGTTCCCAAAGTAATCTCACCCTTGGCTAAACAAGACCCGGAAAGGCCGGAAATTACCCAGCGCTTCCAGCCCATAATCGCAGGCAGTGAACTGGGTAACGGCTATAGCGAGCTTAATAATCCAGTTGACCAGGCGGAGAGATTTAAAAATCAACAAAAACTGCGAGAAGCCGGAGACGAAGAGGCACAAATGTTTGATTATGATTATGTAGAGGCCTTGGAATACGGAATGCCCCCCACTTGCGGATTTGGAATGAGTGAAAGAGTTTTTTCTTTCCTGATGGGCAAACCGATGCGTGAATGCCAGATTTTTCCCTTAATGAAACCCAAATCAAAAAAATAATTTTAAAATAATAAATAATATTCAAAAACTATGTGGGACACGCACAAAACTTCTTTTGTTGGAGGCAGATTATCCATGGAAGACGATTTGTGTTTAATATCGGGGGTTTAATAATAATCCGGATTGGATCTTTGGTGGTATTTATGACGGGCACGGCGGAGCCAAAACCGCTAATATAGCGGCCAAAGAGCTTCCCAAAATTTTTCAACAATTTTTGCAAGAGGCCAATAGTCCGGAAGAGGCCTTTTCCAAATCCTATCAAACAATATCGGACAAAGAAGGCCAGGGAATAGTCGGGGCCACCGCCTTATCTTTTTTAGCTCAAGACAATCAACAAATGATCGTTGCCAATGCCGGAGATTGTAGAATGATAAAAGTGGATCCAAGGGGTAATGTTAAACAACTTACCACAGACAATAATCTTGACAATAAAAATGAAAAAGAAAGGATCAAACAAAAAAAAGGGGAAATTAAAAATAATTATGTTTTGAAACAAGGGCAGGCTTTGGCGCCCACCCGCACTTTGGGAGACCATTTTTTTAAAGATGTAGGGGTAATTGCCGAACCCGAGATCACTTTTGTTGAGGAGTTACCTCAAAACAAGAACAATTTCTTCGTGGCTGCCAGTGATGGTTTGTGGCAAGAATTAAACAATAAACAAGTGGGGGTGCTTGTTAAAAAGGCAAAAAATTCCAAGGAAGCGGTGCAAAACCTTTTAGGATTTCTGGAAAAGAAAAAAGATAAAAAATTGTTGGGAAACTTAGATAATGTTAGTATTATTGTTTTAAAAAACAATTAACCCAAAAACCCTGAATCCATAATTAATTCATTCATAGTTATGCACAAAAGCGTAGGGGCAATTATTAAAAACAAAAAGGGAGAAATTTTAATGTTGGATAGAGTTAATTACCCTTATGGCTGGGCTTGCCCGGCCGGACATATTGACGAAAGAGAGGGGGTGGAAGAGGCTCTGCTTCGCGAAGTAAAAGAAGAAACGGATCTGGAAATAGGGGATTATAAATTATTAATACATGAATTCATAGATTGGAATGAGTGCGCCCAAGGAGTGCGCGGACATGACTGGTATGTTTTTGAAATTATTAACTGGGAGGGAAATCCAAAAGAAAAAGACAAAGAAGCTAAACAATTCTCCTGGATAGCGCCTGCTAAGCTAAAAAAATTGAATTTAGAGCCTGTTTGGGAACATTGGTTTAAAAAACTAAAAATAATTTAAAATATTTTCGGTCTTTTCTCACAAATCAATAGAAAACAAACCGAAAAGAGGTGGAAAATAAAAGCTTTAAATGATATTATAGTAAAATCAAAATGATTAATATAAAATTTAAAATCAAATATTCCAAATTTTCCTCCCCCTTGCGGGGTTAATCTTTTTGTAAATTAATCATTCTTAATTCATTCTTCATAATTCATAATTCTAATTAACTATGCTTGACATAAGATACATCCGCGAAAACGCGAAAAAAATCAAAGAGGCGGCTAAAAATAAAAATATTGAAGTTGACATCGATAAACTTCTTAAGTTTGATGAAGAAAGAAGAAAATTACAAACCGAAATTAACGAACTTAGAACAAAGAGAAACGAACTTGCCGGTTCAGGTAACGGCGGCAGGCCCACAGATAAACAGATCGAGGAGGGGAAAAAATTAAAAAAACAAATCGCTGAACTTGAGGAAAAGTTCAAAAAAAACGAACAAAAGTTTGAAGATTTAATGGTTAAAGTACCGATTATAACTTCCGAGGACACTCCAATCGGGAAAGATGACAGTGAAAATGTTCCGATTGAGGAGCATGGAAAAAAACCTCAATTTGATTTTACGCCCAAAAACCATATCGAACTTGGTAAAAATCTGGATATAATCGACATCGAGAGGGGAGTGAAAGTGTCCGGATACAGGGGTTATTATTTAAAAAATGAAGGGACAACACTTGCTTTGGCCTTAATGATGTATGCCTTGGAAAAATTAATTTCTAAGGGTTTTACACCCATGCTTCCGCCAACCCTTGTAAGAGAATTCGCGCTTTTCGGTACAGGTTATTTTGCCGGCAAAACTTTTAATCCGGAAGTAGATGAAATTTACAAAATCGCCAATGATGAGGTAGAGGCTGACGGTAAAAAAAACAAAGAAAATAAATTCTTAGTTGGCACGGCAGAACCATCTCTTTTGGCTTATTACGCAGGCGAAACCTTGGATGAAACTGATCTGCCTTTAAAAATTTGTGGTTTTTCTCAATGCTATAGAAGTGAAATAGGCTCTTACGGAAAAGATACAAAAGGTCTTTACCGAGTGCATGAATTTATGAAAGTGGAACAAGTTTGTATAACGCGGGCTGATGTAGATGAGTCTGACAAAATGCATAAAATGCTTATAGAAATAGCCAAAGAGCTACATGAAGAAATAGGTCTCCCTTACCGAGTCTTGCAGATGTGTACCGGAGATATGGCTGCCGGCAAATATAAAATGTTTGATTTAGAGGCCTGGATGCCCAGCCGGGATGACTGGGGTGAGACAGGATCCGCTTCCAATTTTCTGGACTGGCAAGCCCGTCGCCTAAATGTAAAATACCACGCAAAAGGAGGGGAAAAGAAATATGTTTATATGCTTAACAATACCGCCCTGGCCACGGTTAGACCCTTGATCGCAATATTGGAAAACTTTCAACAAAAAGACGGCAGTGTGGTTATTCCAGAGGTCTTAAGTAAATATATGCCCGGTCAGCCGAAAAAAATTGAAAAAAAATAAATTATTCTATGTTTGAGCGCACTCAAGATCTTAGGCTGTCTATAATCAAACAAATGGAGCTGGAGGCCTCCAAATATCCGGATGCCGTTTCTTTGGCGCAAGGTATTCCCAATTTCGACACTCCGGAATTTATCAAACGACGGGTGGAAAGAGCACTAAAAAGGGGAGTGGTGGCCAAATACTCACTATCTCCGGGTTTGCCCGAACTTCGGGAAATGGTTGAAGAATCATTGGAAACAGAAGGAATGTTTTATGACTGGGAAAAAGAAATTTTGATCACCGCCGGCTCCATAGAAGGAATAACCGCCTCTATAATGGCCATAACCAAACCAGGCGATGAAATAATTATTCCCGAACCCACCTATACCAGTTACCGAGAGGTGATCAAATTATCCGGCTGCCGGCCCGTCTTTGTACCCTTGAACAAGGAAAAAGGATGGGCTTTTGAGATAGAAAAATATAAACAAGCCATTACCTCCAAAACCAAAGCGATTTTCTACTGCAACCCCAACAACCCCACAGGCACAATTTATGACCGAACACAACTTCTTAAATTGGCTGAACTGGCGGAGAAAAACGATTTATTTTTGATTTCGGACGAGGTTTATAAGGATTTTATATATGACGAAAAAAATTTTTTTTCTCTGGCGGAAATTCCCGAACTTAGAAAAAGAGTGATTAGAATATTCTCTTTTTCCAAGGCCTATGCCATGACCGGCTGGAGAATAGCTTACTTGCACAGCGATGAACAAAATGTTAAAGAAATAACCAAAGTCCATGACAGTTTGGTAACTTGCGCTCCGGTAATATCACAATATGCCGCCCTCGGGGCTTTGGAGGCGGGGAAAAAGGATATTAAGAATTTTAAGAAAAAATACTTGGAAAGAAGGAATTTAATATGTAAAAAATTGGCTAATTTAAGCAAAATTTTTGACTTTGTAACACCTGACAGCTCTTATTATGTTTTTCCTGGGATATCGCCAAAATTAGCACAAAAAATAGATAAAAATTTAATCACCGAGCAGGGGAGAGTGGATTCTTGGAAATTCGCTCTGTGGCTTTTGGAAAAAGCGCAAGTAGCCACGGTTCCGGGAATGGCCTTTGGCCCTAATGGCGAAGGGCATCTTCGATTGAGTTTTGGCCGGGAAAAAGAAAATATTGAAGAAGCTTTCCGGAGACTGGAAAAACTTTTTAAAAATTGCTAATAAATATGAAAAAAATATTTAAAATTTTATTAAAATATTATCTAAAATATATCACCAAATTGGCCCTATTGGTTCATCGCCCGACTATTGTTGCTGTTGCCGGAAGCACTAACAAATCTTTTGTTAAAAAAGAAATTAAGAAAACTCTGGAAAAAAAGGATTTAAAGGTAAGGGCAAATCCTAAAAATTTTAATACTGAGATCGGCTTACCCCTGGCAATTCTTTATTTGCCCAGCGGCTATAATGAATACCGGAAATGGCTACCTGTAATTTTTAAAGCTCCCTTAAAGATTTTTCAAAAAAATTTCCCTTCTTGTTTAATTTTGGAGCTGGGAACCTCTGATGCCGGGGATATGAAATACCTTTTGAGTTTGGTCAAACCCCGGATTTCTATTGTTACCAATATAACTCAAAGATATTTAGAGGGCTATAATGATATGAATGAAATGGTAAAAGAATTTGCCTTGTTAGCCGCCAAAACTTCAAACCTGCTTATTCTAAATAATGACAATAACCGAGTCAGGGAATTAGCTTCCCGCGCTCAAGCCAAAATTATAAAATTTGGAGAAAAAGACGATTCTGATTATAAAATAAAGGACATAAAAAAAGAAAAAAAAGGACAAACTTTTATCCTAAAAAACAAAAAGAAGAATCGAGATATAGAGCTAAACAAATTCGGAAAACACCATATTCACGCTCACACGATTTCTTTCATTATTAAAGATTATTTTAATGGCCAAAAAAAATTTTGATTATCATCAAAAAAACCTAAAAAATCCTTTTCGACCCAAAAGCAGACGAAAAAAAAAGGAAAACAGGGTCAAAAAAATAAAATTATTCTCTTTTTTTGTTTTATTTTTTTTAATTTTCATCTTTCTGGGGTGGTTCTTGCTGTTTTGCGACTTTTGGCATATTAAAAACATAAAAACCTCCGGATTAAACCGGATCCCGGAAACGGAAATATTGGATATGAGTCATAATTTTTTACAAGGAAAAAAACTTCTTTTCATCCCGAAACATAATATACTTTTTTTAAATTCTGAAAAATTATCTGAAAAAATAAAAGATAAATATCATTTCCAAAATATTGAAATTAATAAAAATTTGCCCGACAAACTGAGAATAAAAATCACCGAAAACACCTGCGCCTATATTCTAAAACAGGGAAATAAATATTACCAAGTAGATAAAAACAACTATATAATAGGAAAATCAAAAAAAATTAAAGATAAAAGTGATTTTGACGATTTCCCCTTAATTGAAGACCAGGGCGAAATAACCTCTAAAAATAAAAGCGAAGTTAAGCTAAATTCAAATTATTTGGATTATATCCAGTCCTTAAAGACTTTAATAAAAAAAGAGGATAAATTTAAAATAGACAAATTTATCCTGGATCAAGAATATCAAACCGATTTAAAATCAAATTTGATTAAAATGAAATTAAAATCGGGGCCGATTATATATTTTAGCGGAGAAGAAACCCCTGAAAAACAAGTTGAAAAATTACTGCTTGTAAAAAACAAACTGGGAGCAGAATTCAATAATAAACAATATATAACCTTGGAATACGGAGATCGAATTTTTTATAAATAAAACAATATGGAGATTTTTTTCAAAGTAATATTTTTTTTGGCGGTAGCAATTTTTTGCTTGATAATTATCGGGTTCTTTTTATTATTCCTAAAAATATTGCTGTTGTTTATGCCTCAAATAAAATTATTCGGATTAACCATAACCGGATAGACCTCCAAACTGTTGCATATTCGGCTATTTTGGGCTAAAATATAGATATAAGGTTAATTAATCTACATTATACGAAGTATTATTAATTATCTCCCCCGGAGTAGCCCAAGCATTACCAAGCTCAATATAAAAAATAAAACCAATAAAAAATATGGCCCAAAAACCAATAAACAAATATTTAAGTGATTTTTTGGATTATTTGGAGATCGAAAAAGGTTTGTCCGCCAAAACTCAGGAAAACTACGCGCGCTTTTTGGTCAAATTTTTTAAATGGCTAAAAAATAATAATCTTTCCTCTTTAACTCCCAAAGATTTAAATCCCGACCATATCTGGAAATATCGTCTTTTTCTCTCCAGGTATATAGATCCCAAAAGCAAAAAAACACTCAAAAAAAGCACGCAAAATTACTATTTGATCGCCCTCCGAAGTCTCTTGGATTTTTTTGTGGAAAAAAATATATCCTCCCTCTCCCCTACTAAAATAAAATTGGCCAAGGACAAATCTGATAAAGAAATAATTTACTTAAAATTAGATCAAATTGAGAGACTGTTAAATACTCCTGAAGTTAGCCAAATTATCGGATTAAGAGACAAAGCCGTATTAGAAACGTTATTCTCCACCGGTTTGCGGGTTTCGGAACTGATCTCTTTGGATCGGGAGCAAATTAAAATAAAGAAGGATACAAAAGACTTGGAGATAAGCATAATCGGAAAAGGAAATAGAATTAGAACGGTTTATTTCTCCGAAAGAGCCGTAAACGCTCTTCGCAATTATTTGGAAAAAAGAAAAGATGTGGATAAGGCCTTGTTTATTAATTATAAACCGGGAATTGAAAAAACCGGGGAAAGCCGACGCTTAACCGCCAAAAGTGTGGAAACTATTGTCAAAAAATATGTAAAAATAGCCGGATTATCCACCGCTATCACTCCCCACTCTTTGCGACATTCCTTTGCCACCGATCTTCTAAGCGAAGGAGCGGATCTGAGGTTGGTTCAAGAATTCCTAGGACATCAAAATATTTCCACCACTCAAATTTATACTCATGTAACCAATAAAAAACTCCGTGAAACTCATCGCAAGCTCCACGGAGGCAAAAAAATTAAAAATAAGGATTCTAAGGCAAATAATTAAGAGGATTATTGGGAATTCCGTTCAACCTCACTTCAAAATGCAAATGAGGACCGGTGGTCAAGTATCCGGCTCCGGGAGTTCCCGGCATTCCCCCGCTCAGGGCTACGGGCTGGCCTTGGGTTACATACTCCTCCTCTGATACCAAGGGTTTGGAAATATGCCCGTAAACCGTGGCCAGACCATCCCCGTGAATCACCATAATATAGCCATATGAGGAATCTCCGGGAGTAAATTTGACCCGAGCCACATACCCTGAAGCGGCTGAACGAACAGAAGTCCCCTGCCCCGTTGATATGTCTATGGCCGGATGCTCGAATAAATATCTAAAAGGATATTCCGGATCATGAAAATAAGCGGTTATGCTTCGGTTGGAAATCGGCCAAATCAATCCATCGCTATTCAAGTCGACTTTCTCCGGGGAAAGCTCCTCCATTTTCTTTCGAACCTTCTTTTCCAAACCCACAATTTCTTGAGAAATTTGCTCTCTTTCTTTTTTGGCCTGAACCAACAAACTTTGATATTGAGATTCGGAATTTTTGGTTTTTTCCAAAATATAAGATTTGGTTTCCTTTTGATTTTCAAACTCCTTTTTCTTGGCTTCCAAATCTTCTTTTAAACTTACCAATTCTTCATTTTTTTCTTTTAAAGAAACTTTATTTTCTTCTAATTTCTTTTTATATTTTTTTAAATCTTTAACACTGTCTTCCATTTCTTGGTTCACATCTTCCAAATATTTTAACTTATTTAAAAATTCGGACAAAGAATCATTCATTAAAAGAACCTCTAAGGTGTCCGCTTGATTTTGTTTGTACATCAAATTAAGGATATCGGATATATGGTTTTTTTCCTTCTCTATTTCCTTTTTTTTGGTTTTAATCTCAAAATTAACTTTCCTTATTTCCAGATTAATTTTATTGATTTTGGCCTTAGTGTCCTCTATATCAAGCTCGATTTGAGCTAAACGATTGTCCAGGATAGACAATTGGTTTTTTAAACTGGCTTGTTCGCTCTGCAAGTTTCTTATTTTTTGGCTGTATTCCTCTCTCCTTTCTTTTATTTCTTCTATTTTTTCCTTTTTGGAGTCTATTTCATTGTTTAAAAACTTAACCTCCTTATTGTTTTGTTCTGTTTCACCTTTTGCTCCTATTTCACCATTAAAAATCAAAGCTAAAAATAATAGCAAAAACAAACAAATTTTAATATTTTTCTTCATATTTAGCGAAAATTAAATAAAAATTAGGTTTTTTCTTTTTTGTTACTTTTTAAATTTAAAATATACCGAAATCACTGATTTGTTTTTACTGTTGTGTCTCACTGTTTAATCAAATATACTCTTTAATTTACATTATATTTATATTATAGCATATTTTTTCTATTGACACAATATGGGGGGTTTGTTATTATAAGAATAAAGAATCCGTTTAAGCGGAATTTATTTTTTCTTTTAAAAGTAAATAATGCTCTTAAATGGTTTGGGAGTTCATTAAAGAGCAAACAAATATATGGCACACAAAAAAGCAGGCGGATCCACGGCCAATGTACGTGATTCTGCGGGAAAAAGACTGGGAATAAAACTATCAGGTGGGCAATTTGCCAAGACCGGAGCTATTATTGTTAGACAACGCGGAACCAAATTTCACCCCGGAGTCAATGTGGGTAAAGGCAAAGATGATACTTTATTCGCCAAAGCTAATGGCTTAGTGGAATTCACCACCAAAAAATTAAAAAAATTCAACAACCAAATAAAATCCACCAAAACAGTAAACATAATTCCTCAGGAGACAAAAACAAAAAAATAAAAATCGCCCCTAATAAACAGGGGTGATTTTTATTGTTCAGATCATTTTTTTGCCACTTTATTTAAAATTTCAATCCCCTTTTTTAAGGTTTTTAAGTCTACGGCCAAGGAAAAACGGAAGTATCCTTTTTTTTGAGAAAAAACTCTTCCCGGGACCACCAAAACTTTATGTTCAATCAATTCAGAGACAAAATCTTTTTTTTCTCTCGGATTTTTCAGAAAAAAATAATAACTTCCTTCAGTATTACAAAACTCATAAGCCGAATTTAAATTGGAGATCACAAAATCACGATTCTTTCTATATTCATCAACATAATCTGATAAATCCACTTCCCATGCCAAATTCAGGGCCTGCTGGGCCACCGAAGAAGCGCAAACAAAAGTATATTGTTGCAGCTTATTCATAGCTTCAATTATTTCTTTGGGGGCACTCACATAACCTACTCTCCATCCCGTGATCAAATGGCTCTTGGCAAATCCGTTCAAAGTTATGGTTTTATCATAAATAGAGCCAATACTAAAAAATTTTCCCTCATAATCAAATTGTTCATAAACTTCATCGGAAAAAATATACAACCCCCTTTTTTGAGCTATCTCCGCCACTTTTTTCAACTCTTCTCTACTATAAACCATACCGGTGGGATTATTGGGAGAATTTAAAATTATGGCCTTAGTTTTGGAAGTAATTAATTTCTCCAATTTCTTTCCATTAAGATGAAAATCTGGATAAGTGTCCCAAAAAACAGTTTTAACCCCCAAAAAATCAAGCATTTGCTTATATAAAACAAAATAAGGGTCGGGCAAAATAACTTCATCCCCCGACTCCAAAAGAGAAGAAAAACTTAAAAAAATCCCCCCGCTCACACCGCTAGTAACAATTATATTATCCGCTTCGGTCTCAATATTGTTCTTATTTTTTAGTTTTGAAGCTATTTTTTCTTTTAGCTCCGGCAAACCCGCGGTCGGAGTATAGCGATTATAATTATCCTCGGCGGCTTGAGCCAGAGCTTTTTTTAGTTTATCCGGAGTTTTAAAATGGGGCTGGCCGATAGAAAAATCATAAAACTCCCCCTGTTTTCCGGCTGCCAATTCGAAAATTTTTCTAATCCCCGATTCTTCTATTCTTTTTATTCTTTTAGACAACATATAAATTACTTTTGTTTCTTGTAACTTTCTTTGAATAATAATTTATAAAAATTTTTTACAAAATCCGGGCTTAATTTTTTCGTTCTTTTTTTTATGGCTTGAGAGATCAATTTTTTTTCTCGCTTTTCATCCACTATTTGAAAACCCCCTTCTTTCTTAATTTTCCCGATTTTCTCCGCGTATTTCATCCTCTTCTCCAAAAGAGCGAATATAAACTCATCCAACTCGCCGATCATTCGTCGATAAAAATCCATCCCTCCCGAAGAATCGGATCTAATAATCCTTTTTTCCGTTTTTAGGCAAGCACGGACAAATTTTCTTCTGATTTGTCGGGCATAGGGATTAAAATTGTGCATATCATAAAAAAGCTGCCAGTTATCTCGATTAGTATGAGGAAGTATTTTAAGCACATCACTGTATCCGGGTGTATAAATTTTTTGTTCACCTATTCCCGTTTCTCCGAGTGAGCGTCCCAAAAAATGAACAAAACTGAGGGTTTGAGCATTTTGCTTGTCATGATCCTGAGGAGTGGTAATAATAACCTCCAAACCTAAATCTTTCAAAAATTTTTCTATTCTCTTTTTTCTTTCTTTGTTTATCCGCAAAGGACACAAAACTATTTGTTTTCCTTCTATCTCCCAATATTCCTTATCCGGATTAAATTTGGTGGTTGTGGGACCAAACATGGGGTGTGTTCCCATTATTTCTATATTCCGAGGAGCATATTTTTTCAACCACCGACAAGGATACTCTTTTACCGAACAAACATCCAGAAGGAGAGCGCCTTTTTTAAGCCCGGGAGCCACTCTTTTTATTATCGGCCTGACCACGGAAATGGGGGTGGAAACTACAACCACATCGCAATTATGAATCTCCGGCCAATTCACTAATTCAACCCCTATTCTGGCGGCCTTGGATTTTATTTTTAAATCCTTGGAATAATTATAAACTTTAACCTTATGAGTTTTGCTTAAAATAGCGGATAATAACAAACCGAAATTTCCCAGACCGATAACCCCGATTGTATTTTGTTTTTTAGTCATTTTAAGTTGCGGTTATAAAAGTAGTAAAATTAAATTTCAAATCCTGAACCCCCTCTTCCAATAAATATAAATCATATAACTCCGCGCAAATCTTGGGGGAAATCACCGCGCTGTCAGAAGATATTTTTCCCTGACTCAAATCCCGAGCCGCTCCGGCCGTATCACTGGCTTCCTTAAGTTCTGTATTTCCCCACTTGCGCTGCAAATACATTCTACATTGTTTTAAGGCCTGAGGGTGGGAAACTATTTGTTTAATTTCTCCCGCCTTTGTGTCTCGTTTTATCAAAAGATTCATCTTAATATCAATTTCAAAAATCTTCTCGATTTTAAATTTATATCGACTCATGGCCTCTACTGCTTCATAAACTATTCCTCCGTTAGAATTCTCTATGGGAAAAACCCCTTTATCTATTTTATTTTCATCCAAAGACTTTAAAACATTGGTAACATTCTCCAAATAAATAATTTCAAATTTTTTAATTTTTCCCTCCCGGCAATAATGATTAGCGGCTTCTTCGGAAAAGCTGCCCCTGTTGCCGGACACACCTATTTTTAAAGACATAAAAATAATTTAATTATAATATCCCGGTCAAAATCAAAACTCCCAATAATATCAAACCGGCTACCGAGATTCTTTTTTTATATTTAATTTTGCTTATTAAGCCGGCAAAATAAAAAACAAAAACAATATGCGCTATAGTGGCCACAAGAATACCCAGAAAAGAATATATTTTTATCTCGATTCCCTTTATAAATAAGGGGAGAAAAGCGATCATGTCGTCAATTGAAGTAATAAAAGCTATTACAAAACCAAAACCCGCCAATTTTATCAATTTTTTAACAGAAACTTGTTCTTTTTTTATTTTGATATCCTTTTTCTTTATTTTTTCCTTTCCTTTGTTAAAAGAAAGAAAATCAAAATAAATAACTACGGCCAATAAAAATATCAAGCCGGAAACAATATATTCGGTATAAGAAAAAACATTTAAAAGCTCGGAAAATATCAAAACAATGACCAAATTTACGAATAAAGAACACAACCATCCCAAAGAAAAAAACAATTTCCCTTTTTTGGTCTTGGTTACCGTAGCCAATACGGGAACATTGGTCAAAGTGTCGTCAAATCCGGATATAATTGTAACAAAAAAACCCGAAAAAAAGTATTTTATAAACATTTAAATATTTTTTAATTCTTTTACGAATTTATTCAATTCGGATTCAAATTTGTCCTGAGTTACTTCCTTGGAAGATAGAAATAAGGTAGCCACCGGCTCCTTGCCCAAAACCTCAACTAATTCCCTAAAAACCTTTTGCTCTTTTTTACTCCCTTGAGTGGAAAAAAGGGCCATTTTCCGAAATTTCCCCAAATAATGATTAATATAAGTTCTGATCGGCGAAGACATAGTCCCCACCCAAACCGGAGTCCCGATAATTATTAGGTCATAATCAGCCGGGTTTTTTTCTGTGGGCCCAATCTCGGTTAATTTTTTTTGAGCCGCTTCCTGTCCGCTTTTCAAATACCCCAAAATTCCTTTGCGCTTGCTTTTGCTGCTTATCTCTTCTAAGTCCGCTCCCAGTTCTTCAGCTAAAATATTAGCTATCTTTTTTGTGGTCCCGCTACGAGAATAATAAACTATCAAAATGGACATATTTTTAAACTTTTATTTTATTTTCTATTTATATTTTACCTGATATAGACAAAACTTCAACCGCTAAAAAAAGAGGGCTTGCTAAAATTAATTAACAAACCCCTTAAATTTAATTTGTTTTTAAAGAAGTCCGGCGGCCAATTCAGCCAATTCGCTCCTCTCTCCTTTTTCCAGGCCCACATGAGCATAAGTTTTCTGGCCCGTAAATTTGGCGATTACATGGCTCAGGCCGTTGGATCGGCTATCCAGATAAGGATGATCGATCTGATAAATATCTCCGGTTAAAACCACTTTGGTTCCTTCTCCGGCCCGGGAAATAATGGTTTTAACCTCGTGGGGAGTTAAATTCTGCGCCTCATCAATAATAAAAAACATTCGGGACAAACTTCTCCCGCGGATATAAGCCAAAGGAGTAACTATGATCTTCTTGCTTTCCTGAAGATCTTTTATCCAGCCCTCCTTTCCGTACTTGGATTGAATATAATCCAAATTATCATAAAGGGGCTGCATATAAGGATCCAGCTTCTCATTGATGTCTCCGGGCAAATAACCGGAGTCCCGATTGCTCAAAGGAACCGTGGGTCGGGCAATAGTGATCTGATGAAAATCCTTTTTTTGTTCCAAGGCGGCGGCTAAAGCCATTAGAGTCTTGCCGGTTCCGGCTTTTCCGGATAAAGTAACCAAGGAAATATCCGGATCAACAAGCGCATTAAGAGTAAAGGTTTGTTCGGCATTGCGTGACTCTATGTTAACGCAAGCCTTTTTTTTAACCCTTTGAAAATTTTGATTGTCGGAATTAAATCTGGCAAGCCCGGACTTACTACCGTTGCGCATAATAAAAAATTCATTGGGTTTTAAGTCCTCCAGACCTTCCACTCCTTCCAAGGCGCTTAATTCCAATTCAAAAGGATCTTTATAAAAAAAATCTATCAACTCGGCGGGGACACTTTCTATCAAGCGTACGCCCCGGTACAGATTATCCACATCCTCGACTTGACTAAAGGTCAAATCTTGGGCGATTAAACCCAAAGACTTGGCCTTCATTCTTAAGTTTACATCTTTGGACACCAAGACCACTTTTTTGTCTTGATATTCTTCACTTAAATAAAAGGCGGTGTTCAAGATTCTATGATCCGGAGAATTCTCCGGAAAATTTTTAAGCACCTCTTTGGCTCGATCAAATTCCAGCTTAATTTGGAACTTTCCCTTACCCGGACCTATTTCCACTCCGCCATTAAAAACTCTATCTTCACTTAAGGAATCAATGGCGCGAATAAAGTCCCGGGCGTTGTAATGAATAGTAAGCTGGCCTTTCTTGTGCCGATCCAGCTCCTCCAAAACCGCTACCGGCACCACTACATCATTATCCTCAAATTCTTCCAAGCAATTGCCTTCATGAAGGATCACGCTCGTATCCAAAACAAAGATTTTTCTCATAATTTCTCCTTCCCTGAAACCCGGAATTCAATTTTTCAATTTAAAAATTTTAAAGAGCAGATTCACCTCCTTTTTAAAACTTATCTTATTTATTCTTTAAAAAATTCTTCCGCCTTTTCAAGCTCTGTTTTCTCAACCTCTACTTTATTATTTTTCAAAACCATTTCCATGTTAGGTCCTATTTGTTTTACCACCACCTTGTCCACTCCTTCTTCTACTAATAACCGGGCTACTTTGGGGCCCAACCCTCTTTCTTCTTCCGCGTGAGGGTTTTCCAGGGTCTTTTTTAACTCTCCTTCTTCAAAAATCAGAAAATAAGGAGCTTGAGCGGAACGAAAATAAATTTGAGAATCAGAGGTTTCTCCCCCTGAAACAATCGCGATTTTCATATTTTTTAACTATTATTTTTATATATTAACACAATAATTTAAATCAAGTAAAGAAAATTATTTATCTTAATTTATGGATTATTAAAGACAGTCTCTGGCCTTAAAAATCTCCATAGTTGTGGGAGAATCTCCCGCTTTTATCTCTTTCACCCTGTCTTCTCCCAATTTTTCAATAAAACATTTTTCGGTTTCCGGAGAGACGGTTTGAGGTAAACTTTCCACATCAATCCCGGCATTGTCCAGTTGTTCTTCTTGTTCCGTATTTAATAAAGGATGCTTATCTTTTTTGGTTTCAGCTTGAGCATCGCTTTCAGAACCGGCGGAATTCAAAAAACTGGAAATTATACAAGCTTGAACATTAAAGGGATTGGCTTTAAAAATATAAAGCCCCAGCACCCCCAAGGTCAAAATTACGGTTAAAATAAAAGTTGTAAAAACAATAAAAAAATTTTTCCAAAATGAACTCTTTTTTTTGTTTGCTTCAGGCATAATCTTAATTTTATTTTTTTATAAGTTTTTTTCTAAATATTTAATCAAATAGTATTTAAAAATTCCTATCCCCTTTTTATTATATTTTACATAAAAATAACCGGACAAGGAAGTTATAAAAGCTCCTATTGCGTCTACTATTAAATCCCACATGGTATCTCTTAAACCTCCAAATTGCATCTCTAACCCCCAAAAGCTATCTAAACCAAATTCTATAATTTCCCACAAAGCTCCCAGGGAAAGCGCAAAAGAAAAAGAAAAAAGAAAAATCAAGCCGGGATTGGATCTTAAAGGTCCGTGACGATATAAGGAATAAACGATTAAGAATCCGATAAAACCCAGGGCAATACCGGATCCGGCATGAAGAACTATATCCCACCACCAAAATTTGGTATAAAAACCTTGTATTTCTCCCAGGAACAAAGAGGCGTAAATGAATAAAGTAAGCAAAAATTCAAACCTGACCGGAATATAAATTTCTTTTCTTTTTATATAAGTTAAAGGAAACCAAATAGAAAACATGGCCAATAAACTAATAAAGGCCACTGTCCATTGTTTCTCCAGAAGCGCAAAAATCAAAGCCACTACAAAAAACAATTGCATGAGCATAGTAAGGGCGATCTGAATTTTTTCAAAAACCTCTTCCGCTTCTTGCCACCCAAAATACTGACAAATTAAAAAAACACATTTGTTAAAATATTTCTTCATAAAAATCACCAACTTCCTCCCCCGCCGCCGCCAAAACCGCCGCCGGAAAAACCTCCGCCTCCGGAAAAACCGGAAGAGGAATTATCGGAAACCGGCGCTGCGGAAGCGGCTTGGGCGGTTTGAGAAAAATCGGAATTTAAGGAACCCCGGCTAAAGTAACCGGAGTAAAAGAACTGTTCACTCCGCCTTCATACCATAAAAGGGGCTCTTTAATAACACATTCAAAAACCCGGGCCCAATGATCCGCGACCCCGAAGATCATGGCATGGGGCTCCAATAAAATTCGGCATAATCCTGAAAAAAACGACCCCCCCCTTTTTTTTGCACGCTATATTTAATTACATAAGTCTGCTTCCCCGTAATTTCTTTATCCGCATTACCGATTCTAAGAATAATATTTTTCCCCTTTGTGTCTTTCAAATTCTCTGGGGTTTCCCTTTTTGTCTTCAATTTTAAAATCGGAAAAGCGCAATTTATATTCAAAGCCCCGAGCGTTTTCATACTTATAGGATATCTTGCGAAAAATCCCGTGTCGGGATTTGGAAAAATTGGCCAAAATCCTTTCCTCTACCTCTATCTCTCCGGTCCTCAAAAGATTAAAGTTAATAATATAATCCTTGATCACAAATCCTCCTCTATTCTCCGGGGCTCTAAGTTCGGTTAAAGGGAGGGTCAAAAAAAGAAACAAACAAAAAAAAATATTTTTTTCATAAATTCAAATCACTTTATTTATTTTTATTATATCATAAAAATTATACAAAAAAAGCGCGTTCTGGAAAAACGCGCTTTGAGGCCCGGCATCTATTGGGGTAAAAATTTTACACTACCCAAACCATCGCTGAGTTGCTCCCACAAATCTTCGCCTCCTGAGAAAAATTTATGGGAAATATCTTGCTTAAATTCATAAGGACAAAGAGTGCAGACAAAGCCCTTATAATCCATAATACAAATATAGTTCAGGCAATATGAATAGTAGGGACAATATAAATTTCTATTTTCCTGGATAATGGAATCCAGATTCCAGCAACCCAAGCTACACAAAACATCCTCTCTGTGCTTGATGTCTGACTTTTTGATAAATTCGAAGATTAAAGGGACGATGACTATCTCAAGATCCAGAGGTTCGGGCTTACCTTTAACCAAACACTTGATCTCTCTTGCGGCTTTAGCCGTCCTTTCATTCCTCATTTTTCCCTCCTTCTTTTGAATATAAAAATATAAAAGTACAAAACAGTATTATAATTTTATTTTTCTTTTTTGTCAAAATGAACTACCGCCGGCTACAACGCCGGCGGTTTCTATCCTGCCCGCTACC
>CAZXUK010000004.1:44572-67057 GCA_964644045.1 uncultured Gammaproteobacteria bacterium | reverse complement strand
AATTTCTTTAATAAATTCTTTTTTATCCACTTCTCTGGTTTTAGCTTGGCCTCGGTCGCGGATGCTTAATTTGTCTGACTCTACCTCCTTGTCTCCGATTACTAAAACATAAGGCACCTTTTCTCCGGTAGCTTTTCTGATTTTATAATTAATAGTATCACTGTCTGTGTCAGTTTCTACCCTTAGTTGGTGTTGTCTTAACTCCTGAGCCAGTTTTTGGCAATAATCATGATGGGCTTCTCCTACAGAAAGGATTTTAACCTGCACCGGAGAAAGCCAGACAGGGAAAGCTCCGGCAAAATGCTCTATTAAGAGGCTTAGAAATCTTTCGTAAGAGCCCAGTATGGCTCGGTGGACCATAACCGGATTTTCTTCCTCTCCTTTTTCATTGGTAAAGACTAAATTAAATTTCTTGGGAGTGGCAAAATCCAGTTGCACTGTAGGGATTTGTATTTCTTTTCCCAGGGCATCCTTAAACATAAAATCTATTTTGGGCCCATACAGGGCGGCCTCGCCTTCGCAACGCTTGGCTTCCAAATTCATGTCTTCGCAGATTTCCCCGAGCATTTTTTCACAAGTATCCCAATCTCCGGGGTCGCCTATATATTTTTCCGGATGTTCATAGTCGCGGACAGATAAAGAGACCCAGTGATTCTCCCAAAGCCCCAGGGAGGTATAGAAGTTTTTAATAATTTCCACCATGTTTTTTACTTCTTGCTTAACTTGTTCCACCCGGCAGAAAGAATGCCCGTCTTCCACAGTAATGGCAATTACCCGGGTCAACCCTCCGATTTCCCCCGGCTTTTCAGCTCTATATTGTTTTTCCGATTCCATATATCTGATAGGCAGATCTCGGTAAGAGCGGGGGCGAGAGGCGTAAATTTGTGTCTGATGCGGGCATTGCACCGGCTTCATTACATAGTCTTGTTTGTGTTTGGAAGTAACATGAAAAAGTTCATCCGCAAATTTATCAGCGTGGCCCGAGAGTTGGTATAGATCAATTTTAGCCAGGTGAGGAGTAATAACGTTTTCAAAGCCGTAGCCGGAACAGATTTCTTCCACTTTTTTGCGCAGTTCGTTTATAATTATAGTTCCTTTGGGTGTAAACATGGGCAGGCCCGGCCCCACCAAATCAGAGAAGCAGAATAGATCCAGTTCTCGGCCCAGTTTACGGTGATCTCTTTTTTTAGTCTCTTCCACTAAACGCAAATATTCTTCCAACTCTTGCGGAGTATCAAAAGCCACGCCATAGATACGGGTAAGCATATTATTGTTTTCATTTCCTTTCCAATAAGCTCCGGCCAAAGAGGTTAGTTTAAAAGCTTTGGGATTCAACTCTTTGGTAGAGTTTACATGAGGGCCTTTGCAGAGATCCTTAAATTCTCCCAATTGGTGATAGTTGGCTTTTTTTTCTCCTTCTTTTTTCAACTCTTCCACTAATTCCGCTTTGTAGTTTTGACCTCCCCCTTTCTCCCGGCTAAGAGCTTCGCTGATATCCAGTTCGCTTTTTTTAAATTTCAGATTTTGCTTGATCAAGTGTTTCATTTTTTTTTCGATTTTTTTTAAATCCTCTTCTCCGATATTTTCTTCTCCAAAATCAAAATCATAATAAAAGCCCTTGTCTGTGGCCGGGCCCATACCGAATTTAACCTTAGGGTAAAGCTCTCCGACTGCGGCCGCTAAAATATGAGCCAGGGAATGGCGCCTTATCTCTATGTTGTTTTGTTCTTTTTCCATATTTTTAAATAAGAGAAGGCCAATCTTTTTATAAAAGATTTAGCGGTCTCTATAAGTTATAAATTAAAAGGCCTCGTCCCGGTATATCAGATTAACACAAATCGATATGCCGGGACGAGGCCTTTCCCCGCGGTTCCACCCGGTTTTCTCAAAAGGTTTTTTGAGACTCTCATTTTAATTAGCTTAGCCCCTTAGGGAAACTAAAGACACAAGCATGGGATCTTTAGTTCCGCGGTTGGTAGCCGCGGCAATCACTAATTTCCGAGACAGTTGTTTTAGTTATTCTCAGTTTATTATTAATTTTTGATAAAGTCAATATTTTTTTGTGGTAATTTTTTATGGAGGCGGCAGTTTTTAGAGGGGTTCGACTTGCCTTAGTTTTTTTCTTATACTATAAAGAGATATGACTAAATTTAAGCTACAATCCAAGCACAGGCCCACCGGAGATCAGCCCAAAGCAATTCGGGAATTATCCCAGGGCTTGGATCGCGATTTTCGCGACCAGACTTTATTGGGAGTTACGGGAAGCGGAAAGACTTTTACTATGGCCAATATTATCGAGAAAACGCAAAAGCCCACTTTAGTGATTTCCCACAATAAAACTTTGGCCGCCCAGCTTTATGGAGAATTTAAGCAGTTTTTTCCCGAGAATGCTGTTCATTATTTTGTCTCTTATTATGACTATTACCAGCCCGAGGCTTATATTCCCCAGTCAGATACCTATATTGAAAAAGAAGCCACTATTAACGAGGACATAGATCGCCTGCGCCATGCTACCACTCAATCCCTGATCAATCGTCGAGATGTTTTGATTGTGGCCAGTGTTTCTTGTATTTACGGAATAGGAGAACGAGAAGACTATCAGGCTTTAAGTAAAGTTTTTCAGGTAGGAGAGAAAATAAAAAGAAATGAAATTATGAGACGCTTGATAGGTATTCAATATGAAAGAAATGATGAAAGGTTCGGGCGGGGTCAATTTCGAGTTAAAGGAGAAAATATTGATATTAATTTAGCCACCGGCGAGGCAGTGGTGAGGATTAATATGTTCGGGGAGGAGATTGGCGAGATTATTTATTATCAAAAAGGTCCTCAATATGACGCTTCTTTGGTGGTGGGGGGCTTGATTGAGTCGCCCAAGCAGAAATTGAAGCAGATCACCATCCTGCCTGCCAAGCATTTTGTCACTCCGGAAGAGAAGATGAAAAAAGCTTTTAATCGGATTGAGATCGAATTAGAAGAACGCTTAAAAGAGTTAAAAGCGCAGGGTAAAGATTTGGAGGCTCAGCGCCTAAAGCAGAAAACCAATTATGATTTGGAGATGATGCGAGAGGTAGGATATTGCAACGGAATTGAGAATTATTCCCGCCACCTAAGCGGGCGTAAGCCCGGTCAGCCTCCGGCCACTCTCCTGGATTTTTTCGGCCAGGATTATCTTATGTTTATTGACGAGTCTCATGTAACCGTTCCGCAGATTAGTGGAATGTATGGCGGGGACAGATCTCGCAAGCAAACTTTAGTGGATTTTGGCTTTCGACTCCCCAGTGCTAAAGATAATCGTCCTCTAAATTTTACGGAATTTAACTCTAAAATTGACCAGGTAATTTATGTTAGCGCCACTCCGGCTGATTATGAACTTAAAAAATCCCAAAAAGTGGCGGAACAGATCATCCGTCCCACCGGCCTTTTGGACCCGGAAGTGGAAGTCAGGCCTACAGAAAACCAGGTTAATGACTTAATAGAGGAAGTTAAAAAGAATGCTCAGAAAAACCAAAGAACTTTAGTAACCACCCTAACTAAACGCATGGCCGAAGCTCTGGCCGAATATTTAAAAGATAAGGAACTAAAGGTGGAGTATTTGCACAGCGAGATTGAGACCCTGCAAAGAGTGGAGATATTAAAGAATTTACGCAAAGGTGATTTTGATTGCCTGGTGGGTATTAATTTGCTTAGAGAAGGAATTGATTTGCCCGAGGTTTCTTTGGTAGCTATTTTGGACGCGGATATGTCCGGTTTCCTGCGTAATGAGATTTCCATGATGCAGACGGTGGGGAGAGCGGCCCGGCATGCAGAGGGGCGAGCTATACTTTATGCTGATAAAAAAACTCCGGCGATCAATTATGTGCTTCGCGAGACCAAAAGAAGAAGAAGGTTGCAGAAAAAATACAATAAAGAGAATAACATTGTGCCCCAAACAATTCGAACCGAATTTCATGAGGACATAGTGGACCATTGATTTTTAGCTTTCAGGCGTTGCTTTTTCGTTTTTTTATAAAATAAAAGATAGCAGCTAATCACCAAAGCTTTTATCAATTAAAGAAAAATCAGCCCAAGGGTTTTTATTTTTTAAAAATTTAGTTATAATTATAGTATAAATAATAAAATATTTTTTTATGTTTCATTCTTTCGAAACTCCTCAAACAAATGATCCTTTTGAAAGATTGTCTGAGAGTCAGAGATTAAAAATAAGCGAAGAATTAATAGAGCCCGCTGATAGTAATTTGAGTAGAGAGGAGAAATTAAAAAAAGGGCACGAGAAGTTTGCCCAGCTGAGCAGAAGAGAGCAGAGAAAAATAATAGAGAAAACTTCGGGTTTAAGCAGTATTGATAAGAAATTCCGCAAAGAAATCGAGCAAGAAGACAGCAATTTAAGGAAGACAGATAGATACGATTAAAACAAATTATATAAATTTTATTTAAACAGGTCGAGAATATTTTTTAAGTTTGAAATGTAATAAAATAGCTAATTTTAAAATAAAATTAAGAAAATATGTCGGAAAAAATTTCAGAGCAAATTCCCACTCCTAATAATGATCAAGAGCGGGAAAAAAGAGGGTTTCTTCAAAGTTTTAAAAATTATATTGACAAAAATAGTAAAGCAATAGGTTTGTTTGTGGCTTTTAGTTTTTTGGGTTCTTGTCAGCCTCAAAAAATTGAGGATAGCAAAAAAGAGGAGGACAAAAATAAAGAGATTTCAGATATTACAAAAGATGAGAAATCAAATTGGGAATACGAGGGTACGCACCATACTTTATTTAAAAAAGAAGAGGAAAAAATTAAAATTAACCCCTGGGTTATTATTAATCCGCTTCAAATGGAATTTTCTGAAGAAATAATTACGGAATCGGAATGCGAGATTGATATTCCTTATAGTTATGCTCGTTTATTTAATTCTTCCGAAGCTTTAGATCCTGAGGACTATGAGAAAGTAGCCGGTTATTTGGAACAAAAAATAAGACAAGAATTCGCGGAAAAATTAGTCGGTTTAGATGTTAGTAAAAAAGTGCATGAATCACAACAGGGAGAAAATAAAGATGAATTAAATAATTTAAGGGTAACTGATATAAGAGTTCTGGGAACAACTTCTCCGGAGGGTCCTCAAGAGGAGGGAGCCCAAACTATGGCGCCGGGCAAGGTTGATGAAGAAAATATAGAGCTGGGACAAGAAAGAGCGCGAAAGACCTTTAATACAGCTAAGAAAAAATTAGAGGAAATGGGTGTAGATATGTCTAATATTAAAATGGAAGGTAATATTGAATCGGTTGAGTTGCAATTCAGTGACCAGGAATTGAGGGAATTGTCTTCTTTGGCCAGTGACCAAGAAGGAATGGATGATATGGAAAAAGTGTTTAACTTAATAGTTGCTTATAATGACGGCGAAGTAAAAGATGAAGAAAAAATTAAAAAATTAGATGAGATTTTAGCCGGAAAAAGGACAGCTAAGTTGGAAATTGATTATGAAGGAAAACAAAAAAAAGTAATCTTAATTCCCATACCTTTACTTCCCATTCCTTTTAGAGTGAGAAAATTGAATGAAGAGGAAGAAGAAGATTCAGAAGAAGAGCCGGAAGGAAACGGAACAGAAAATGGATCCGAGGATACTTCCGATTGGGATGATATACCCGAAAATGTTTTTACCACAGACTTGCCGGACAAAGACACTACTGAATACGAAATTATGGAAGAAGAGACCATAGCCAATGACTTGTATGTTTATTTTGATAACAAGGAAGCGGGGGAAAAAGGTTTGGATTACAGAAAAATGGCCGATCATATGGAGCAGAATTATGATAAGTTTAATGACAATTCGGAAAGGGAGAATTATTTAACCAATAAGATCTTAGATGGTTGGCAAATTCATGATAAGGAGTGTCGAAAAGAAGCCGGAGTTTCAGAAGACAGCTTGGAGGAAGGTTTGGATTATAAAAACCAAGAGAGTCAGATTAAATGGGCTAAAATGCATGCCAGGGCAATGTTGGAGATAGTGGAAGAAAAAATTAATTCCGGAAATAATAAGGATTATTCAGAAATTTTATCTCAAAAATCAGCTCAGTTGGTCCAAAGAAAAACCATAAGAGAAAACAGTTAATACTATTTTGAATTACAAATTAAAAAAGCAAGTGAGGAACTATGTCACTTGCTTTTTTTAGTTAAAAAGTGCTGTTTAATTTTTTTTTCCATTCTTCCCGATCTTCCCGATTCCGTGAGAAAAATTACGGGAAACAATGGCGGGAACAGCCGCTCGCAGGGCAGTTTTTCGAAAATTTTCATCCCGCCTGGAAAGCTCTTCTTCAGCTGCCGCAGCTTCTTCCTCTGTTCCGGTGCGCAGTAATTGATATAATTCTTGCTTGCTTTTGTCTTCCATTTTCTTCCTCCTTTTAGTTAGAAGTATTTCATTATTTCCTCGGAATAAATTTTAACCAGATGATCATAATAATTTTTATCACCGGTTAAAGCATACATTACATACAAATTTCTGGCGCAGGGGCGCTCCTGAACGCACCAAGCTACCTTTTCCAGTAACTCTTTTCTTCTGCCGAAAACCTCCAGTGATTCGCACATATTTTCGCTAACCAGGGTCGTGCCGGGGCACAATTTTTCCGCTTCTTGCAAAATTTCAAGTTTAGATTCAGCCTCTCTTTCCAACCAAGCATAAGAAGTCAACGAAGACGCGGTTATACCTTCCCAAACCGGGAAAACTTCTATGCGAGGATGTTGAATATCCTGCCCTAATTGCAATGACAAGGGCTCGAATTGCCGTCCGTCCACCAGAAGAACCATATGAGGTTCCTCATACATTAAAAGTTCACTTATAAAAGACGGGTCATATTTTTTCTCTGGACTCTCTGCCAACATTCCCAGCATCATCTCCGCCAGTCGATCCTTTCTCACTTCGGCCAATTGCAAATCAGTATCAGGAAAATAATTCTCCACTATAGCGGCCGCTTGAGCCACTCGCCCCAAACAGCTTTTTCCATCAAGCTCCAAATTAGCTTGGGCCATTTCTTGCTGATCTACAAAATCCTGATAAGGCACATTGAAATTAATTGACCACAGAGTTTTTTCCGGGGTGTCTTTTACCTCAAAACCGAATTGTTTCGATTTTGAGCAAGCCAAGTCTCTCAATCTTTCCTGAATTTCTTTAATTTTCATCATTTTTTCCTCCTTTTTTTAAAGAACTGATAAACATTATTTTATACCATTTTTATACAATAAAGTCAATGTAAGGCTCTTAAATTCTAATCCAAAGTGCAACATTCTATTCTGAATTGAATACCTCAAGCGGAGTCTAATAGCTTAATCTTTTACATGGTCTGTTATCATATGATTATATTTATAGGCATAATCATATAATTTACCAAATCCTCCGCAATTTTTAAACTTAAATCCTGTCTGCATACATTTTGGCCGGCTTCGCTGTCCAAAATATGCCTGAACTTATTCAGGCAATTATTGTATGTGTAAAGAAAAAACAGGAGGGTTTTTATTCAGATGATCTGTTTTTTTAAACAATAAAGGAGACGGGGAGGCCGGGTTGTTTTTTTGTTGGGATGATAAGTTCCGTTTTCGGTTTTTTAAAATTGGAGAGGGGTGTTGTTGGTCGACATTCATGGTTTAAAAATCAATCGGGCAGTCAACAATAAAAATAAATCGGATATTTTTTCAGGTTCAGCTACTGAAACAAAGTCCCGAGGCATATCCTTCGGGGTTTTTAAATTCTTAGTTTAAATCCGCTTGGAATTTCTTTATCCGGGTTAATTATGGCCGGATTAAGTTCAATTAAATGTTTTAAGGGCTTATTTTCTGCTTTAGCTATATTTCTAAGAGTAATTTTAATATCAGGCGCGGGTATAATAATTTTTTCTCCCCCTTTAAGTTTATTGGGGTCAAGGTCGGGATTGGCAGTTAGAATATCTTGATAATCTAATCCGGGGAATTGGCGGGCCAGTTGATAAATGTTGCGATCTTTTTTTTGAAAGTGGTAAATAGCCCCTTCTTTATTGGGGGCGGTGTAGGTTTGATAGGAGCAAGGATTGTTTTGCTCGGAGACAAAATCTTCTCGGATCAATTCCATGACAGCGTTGAATTTGGGAGGGTAATTTAAATTCTCGGAAAATCCTTTTATTTCTTGCCAAAATTCTTTTTCCGCCTTTTCGGCTGTTTGTGTTTGGATCTCCTCTCTCTTCTCTTTGGTTAAAGGAATTTTTATTATTTGCCCCGCATATATTTCATTAGGATTTTGTATTTGGTTTATTTTTTGTAATTTATCCAAATTAATTCCCGTTTTTATAGCTATTTTTCTAAGATTATCTCCCGGCTTTATTTCATAGTTCACAGTTCCAGCGGATAAGTTTTCCTTTACATTCTCTATTTTTTTTTGTTTTTCTTCTTTGCTTTGATTGATTATTTCTTCTAAAAATTTTAAAAAACCTTCATAATTCAACCCCTTTTCTTTATCAATTCCGACTTCCTTCATTTTTTCCCGGATTTTGCTTTTTTCTTTCGAGGGGACTTCCTCGTGTTTTTCTTTATTGGCCATTTCTTCATATAATTCATTGATCTTTTCTGTTTCCCGTTTTCTAATTCTTTCGATTAGTTTTTCCAAAAATTCCGAGAATTCTTCGTAATTAACTTGACTCTCTTCCAGCATTTGGTAACTTCGGTAATACAGTTTTCGATAGCGCCAGTAAAAACCCCCGTTATATCCGGAAAGAGCCAGGTCCCAATCTTGTCCACCTTTTTCAAATAAATCTTTTAAGTAAGAGGCGCAGGCCCCGGCGCTTTTAATGGGATCCCGTCTTTCTTCAATATTGGAGTGGGAAGTATGATTAAGACCATAACTTTTACCGGTATCGGAAATAAACTGATAAGGTCCTACTGCTCCGGCTTCGGATTTAGCTTGTAGATCAGCATGAGATTCGGGGATCATTAAATAACGGAATTTTTTCGGTACTCCGGACTCAGAAAATTCTTTTTTTAAATAAGGATCCCAATTTCCTATTTTATGATAAGCTTCTATAAAACTGTCTTTTAATTCAGTATTTTTTTGATATTTTTCTTTCCAATGGTTTTTTAAGGACTCGGCTGTTTCTTTGTTAAATTCAATCCTTCCTTCTTTATTAAAATCAATGATCTCTTTGATGGACCGGATATTTTCTTCTTCTATTTCTTCTTGTTCTTCTGTATACTCCGGAATTTTTCTAAGGTGTTTTTTTCTATCTTTATTTTTTTCTTTTTTTCCGCACCAATTCAAAAACAAGGATCCGCCGGCTAAGCTCAGCCCTCCTATCCCGGCTATTTTTAAAAAATCTCTTCGGCTTAAGCCGGAGTTGTCTTTGTCTTTTTCAATTTTGCGGTTAGGCCTGATTTTTTTGTCTCTAAAAGGATGTTCAAAATTTTCCATATTTTTTATTGTTTTATATTTATGATAAAAAAGATAAGCGAATAAGTAAATATTTATTTTGGCAAAAGTTTTTTATTTTTTAGGTTGCGGTGGTAACTGATGGCAAAGCGATGCGCCTCATCCCTGACTCTTTTAATAATATGCAGAGCCGGGGAATTTAAGGGAAGCTCCAGAGGCCGGGTTTGCCCGGGAAAAAATATTTTATCCGGAGCTTGAGAGGATCGCAAGCCCTCGCCCTTGGACACGGCTATTATGGGGATGTTTAAATTATTATTTTCCAAAATTTTCAGCCCCACATTAAGCTGGGATTTGCCTCCGTCAATAATTATTAAATCCGGCAGGGGCCAATTATTTCTAAATCTGCGTTCCAAGACTTCCTTAAGCATACCTACATCATTGGCTTGGCCTTGTCCGGTCTTGATTTTGAATTTGCGATATTCATTTTTTTCCGGCTCTCCCTGTCGAAAGACCACCATAGCACCCACGGCAACTTGTCCAAAAATATTGGAGATGTCATAACCCTCTATTTTTTCCGGGATTTGAGCCAAGCCCAAGACTTTAGCCAGCTCCACCACATCACCGGCGTATTTGTCTTTTAAACTTAGGACTTGGGAGTGGGCCAGCACTTTTCTTAAATTAATTAGTTTATAATTAAGGTCTGAAATCTTTTTTTCTATATCTTCTTTTTCTTTTTCCTTGGTAGTTTGTTTTAGTTTTTTTTCCAAGGTTTTCATTTCTTTTTTAATTTCTTCTTCCACCTTTTTTCTTTTACCATCCAGAAATAGAGTGATCTGTCTGATTATTTTTTTGTATTCTCCGGCACTAATTCTGCCCTCGCAGGGAGCGGGGCATTTATTGATTTTGTAATACAAGCAGGAGCGCCCGGGCATTGTCCGGCAGGAGCGGTAAGGCCAGATTTGCCTGATTGTTTTCAAGGTTTGTTTAATAGCCTCTACGCTGGTAAAGGGGCCGAAGTAGCGACCGGATTGGCCTAATTGTCGCGTCATAAATAGGCGGGGAAATTCTTCTTCAGTAGAGATTTTGATATAGGCGAAACGTTTGTCATCCCGCATTACTATATTGTATTTGGGTTGGTGTTTTTTAATTAAGTTGGATTCAAGAAGTAAAGCTTCAATTTCCGAGTCAGTTTCGGTCCAGTCGATTTTGGTTATTTTTTTAAGCATGGAGTGTTTGGCAGGAGTATGGGTAGCGCTTTTTTGCCAATAGGAAAGAACCCGACTTTTTAAATTGGCCGCTTTGCCGATGTAGATTATTTCGCCTTTTTCGTTGTAGAAGAAATAACAGCCCGGAGAAGAGGGGATATTGAGTTTTTTTATTGTTTTTAGATCCATGGATTTATTTTAACATTTTTGCTATAAATAATGTAACTGTTTAAGCAAGAAGGCAATAAAGTTATAATTAAAATATGGACAGAAAATATTATAATCGGATAAAAATTCCCACAGAGGGTTGGGATGAAGACATTGGGAGGGATTATAGGTCTCCTAAATATTATCTTTGGGTTTTTGTAAGAACTTTGGTGGTTTTTTTAGTTTTGGGAGGGTTGCTTTATCTTTCCGGGATTTATCAAAGCACTTTTTTTAGCCGGACTTCGCCAAAAGTAGAGCCGCAAGAGTTGTCGGTGTTAGTGGAAGGAGAGAGAAAAATTTTGCCTTTGACTGTGATAAATTTGGTAGAAAAGAACAGGAAAAATATTCAGAGCCGGGCGGAGATTGAAGGAATGGTAGAGAAATCCTCTCGGATATGGGATCAGGCCCGGATTGACCTGGAACTGGAAAACTACTCTACGGTCTATTTGGAAAATCGGGAATTATTGGAATTTATCAAAAATCCCCATAACTTGGCAAATAGTTTATCTCCATCAGCCAAGGAAGGCGCAGTGGTGTTTTTAGTTCATTCCTTGAGAGGTATAAACGGGGTAGCTTTTGTGGGGGGAGATACTATCGCTTTAGCAGAATACACCTCTGTCTATAATTTTCGGGTCCTTGCCCATGAAGTAGGGCATATATTGGGACTCGGTCATATTAAGGGAAGTGGCCGGCTTATGTCTCGAGAGGCGAGTGGTCCCAGGTTAACCAGAGAAGAATCTCTTGAGGCCAGAGAGGAATTAGATTCCTTAAAATAACTTTTTTTCGGATTTGTTTGGATACTAAGAAAGTTCGGACAAAAGAAAAAGGCCAGCACCTCCAGACTTTGGGGGTTTTTTTATGAATAAGTTTTCAGTCATATTTGTTTTACCCCCATTTTATTGTAGACCCTAAAAAGTCTTGACAAGTTTTTGTAAATATGTTATAATGAAATGTTTAGGATTAAGAAAGATAATTTTACAATTTAAAAAACTTAGGAGAGAGGCTGCCTGAGCTTGGCAGTTAAAACAAGAAGCGCCTTAGTATTTAAATATTTATATATTAAGTTAAATCCGGAAAGCGGCTACAAGCCATCTCTTCTAAATAATTTTTTCAAGAGATGATCTTTAGTCGCTTTTTTGGTAAGTAGTGAGGAAAATGGAGAGAGCTTCATTAAACATTGATTCGCTTTAGTTAAAGCTCAGCTTTAACTTCGGGCAATCAAGAGGGAAGACTTAATTTATCTACAGGGAAACAAAATAATATTATATTTTCCCTAAATAATTAAGTTCTGACTTCACTCTCTTCATTCTTCTCCCTGTTTATTAGAGGAAAATAATCTTAAAACAAAGAGGCAAGGAGGCCTTAATTATGAAAGAAAAGAGGATAAAAAATTTGTTGGCAATTATTATAGTGGGTCTGCTGATAGGCCTGCTTATTTCCAAAATTCTTCTATAAACTCAGGGGAGGCGCGCATTAATTTAGCAAGTCCTCCCCTTTTTTTCCAGGTTTATTTAAATTTTAAGCAAGTCCGGAAAAGGAAAAAGGCCGGCAGGGGCCTGTAGAGTGGCGAGGAAATTAACACGAATCTCTCTCCTCGTAAAATTTCCTTACAAACACACTCTACAGACTTTTGCCGGTTTTTTAGTTAAGAATTATTTGGAAAGCGAAGATAGAAAGGGTTTAAATATTTTTATTAATGTATTAAAATTAGAATAAGAGAAATCTTTAATTAAATTAGAAGAACATGAATAAAGCTAAAATGGTAAATTTTAAATTAGGACAGCAAACTTCCAAGGATCCTGATGAGGAGGTAATTTATAATTAAAATTAGTTTTAGTTCAAAATAAGGTAAAATATAGGTATATGATTAGCGAAAAAATAGAAAATCAAAATTTAAAAGAAAATATTACAAACTTTCCTAAAGATAAAATGGAGCTAATAAATGAGCAGGGTGATATAAAGGAAAAAGAAAGATTGTTTAATGAAGTGATTAATAAAATTATTAATGATTTTATTAATAGCAAGAAAAGTATTGATGACTATCAATCTTTTTTTGATTCTTTAAAGTTATGTAGCAAACATTACAATAATTCAGAATTAAATGTATTCTGGACCCAAGAACAAGTAAGAGAAGTGGTTAATATATTTGACGAAGGGGGTGACTACTTGGAAGAAAACTTCCCAAAATATATGGATGTTTTTTATGATGTTATGTGTGACTCCGTAGGCTCTGGTGAATATAGCAATGGTTCAAAGTCTGATAGACAATACTTAAAAGACAAAGATGGATTAAGTGAAAAAGTGGCGTCGGTCTTAGTAGATGATATTTTTAATGAAAAAAAAGATTTCTCAAATTTTTACTTAAATATTGCAAAATCATTACATTATTTATTTGAGAATGATCCCTCTGCTCAAAATGCTCTTGATCATTGTTTTTTTCATGCTGAGGAAATGATAGAAAAATTACGCACGACTTATGAAAAGAATAAAACGGATGTAAAAACTATTAAAAAAATTTTAGATATTTTGAGTAATTATCTAAGCGCAGATGAACAAGATCATTTTGAGGGGACGAGCGTTTATAGCGAACAATTACTCGAGTATTTACATGAATGCGATATTTATTTTTCAAACAAAGTAATAGAAAACTTGATGGACGAAGGAGCGCTTAACAGTTTGGATTTAAATACAAAAAGAAATATATTGGCTGGATATTTTGAGAATATATATTCTTCTTCACAAATTAAAAAAATGAACGAAAATCAAATAAATTGTTTATTTTTTAATACTTTATATGATGAGCAGGAAATAGATTTTTATCCTTATAGCTTTTTTTGTATTAATTCCCTAAGAAGAGAAAAATATGACGAAGAAGATCTTCATAAAAATATAAAACCTTTAGAAGATATTGAGGATGAAGAATGTATATATAGCCAGTTATTTGAAGATTATGGAGTTATCTATGCGGGAGAAAGAGGTAATATAGATTCCTTTTTTGCAACAAATAAAAATGGAGCCGCAGAAAATTTGAATCTTAAGCAAGTTTTAATTAATAATGGCCTTGACGAAGAGTGGATAGCGAATAATTCTATTTTAATAAATAATTATTCGGAGATGATAAAATTAAGTTTTAGGGAACAAATCGAGAATGAATTTAAAATTAATTTTAAGAATTTTAAAATAAGAGAATTATTGCAATTTTGTAATTATATATCTACGAAAACAACAGATGAAGTTGAAAAAGTTAAAAAATTTCTTGGTCAAAGTCAAAATCAAGACGAAAGAATGCATAGAATCAAATCATTTCTTTCTCTTGAGTCGGGTAAATTGTCAGGGGAGCAAATTATAAATATAGGCGATAGTCTTAAAGATGAGCCCGAAGCGGCTGAAAAATTGTTTTCCAAATTTGTTGAGATTACGGATAATGTTGACGAAAGCGTTGAGGAAGTGGTGAAAATGTACGAAGAGATTTATTTTGATACAAAAGTTGATACGCACAAACTAAAGAATTTAATTTTGAATAAGGCGGTCGGCCTGCTTCAAAATGCTTCATTGGAATTGCAGGAGGATAATGCCGATAAAAAAGAAATTATTGATAGGCTAATAAAAGATTTGGAGGAAGGGGAAGAAAAGAGAAGTGAAGAATTAAGACAATTTAAAGAAGTGGCAAAAAAAATGAATGAACAATATAAAAGAATAGAAGATAGTTATATTTCTTTTTTAAATCAAAAAGAAAAAGAGGAAATTAAGAAGGAGATGATAGAGCAGGGTGAATCTACGCAGGATATTCATGATTATTTAAGATATATTGATTGGACCCAAAATTGTAAATATGACGGAGCTATCTACGATACACTTGATGCATATGAAGAAATGCTTGAAGAGGAAGAAAAAGATAAACACTTTGATAGTCAAAGAATCAGAAATATTATTAAGGAAATGGAGGGTTATGTAGAAGAAGAACCATCTGAAAAAGTGCAAGGATTAATTGATAATTTTAAAAAATATTTAAAATATCAAGAGAATTTTGAAGAAAAATTTGAAAAATTGGTTTACGGCCAAGAATCAGCTTCTTTGCCGGAAAATTTTCAGGAAAAGATAATCGAGGAAATAGAAAATTATCAGTCGGAATTGCCAGACAGTGACAAAAAACCTTATTTGCCTGTGGGTATTTCTAGTCTTCTTCCTGAAGAAGGTGAGGTTCACGCTAAGCCTATAGATACTTTTGCCTATATAATGTGGCTCCAGAATCAGGGCAGGAAAGCCGATTTCATGGTAGTGGACACCATACAAGAGTCAAATTATCAGTCTTTGTATGGCTTAGACCGGGAAGAAGCCAGGGAAAAGGCGCAAATCAACGGACAGAGAGATGAGAAGTGGTACAGTTCGATAAAGAAAAATTTTGATTTGGGTAATATAGAATTTGCCGATTATTCCGGCTTGGAACAAAGCCCGGAATTTGAGGAAGCTATGAATCTTGTAGAAGAGCTGGATAAAGGCGAGGATAGGAGCGAAATTATTTCCGAGGCCCTGGATAATTTAGTAGAGAAAAGTGTTAAGAATAAGGCCAGTCAAGAAGAAGTCGCTAATTTAAAAGAATACGGCAAGAAGGAAATCGCTTTTATAATGGCCAGGAAAGACTTGAAAATAAGCCATGAAAAAGAGTATCGATATGATATTATGGCCAAGATTATTTCTGTGTATAAAGAATTAAAAGATAGAATGGAAGAGCTTAAAGATTCTCGTCGAGAATACTTGGAACAAAGAGGTGTTCCCCAAAAGAAAATAGGTAAAATTTTAAAAGAGTTGGAGTCGGACAGATCTTTAACCGAATTAAGTTTGTATCTAAGCTATTATGAGAATTATCCTAGAACTTATCATCTGGCGGCAGATATATTCGGCACCGAGGAAAGAGCCCGTAATCTAAAAAATCAAAAAGATAAATCAAGTAAAGATAAGTCCAAAGAACTAAAAATAAAAGCCACAAATTTGCGAGGTCAGATGACCTCTGTAGCAAGTCAGTATCAGGAAGAGGAAGAGAGTGTAAAACCGATAAATAAAAATATAAATAATTTAGGATTACTCAAAAGGGGTACGGAAGCTAAACATGTTATTAATAAATGGCGCGGGTTCGGGGAATCTGTAAAAAAAGAAGATTGGTTTAGGAATTTGGAACTCCCGGAATTTTATTATCCTAAACAGGTTACGGGAATGAGTTTTGAAATGCAAGACGAGAAAAGCCCCGGATATACCGCTTTTCGAGAGTTCTATAGCACCTATAAAGGAGAGAGTGAAGAAGAGTTGCCCATTGAAGCCAACCAGGTTATCGCCTCCACTTCCCCTTTGGCCGCTTCCAAGCTGTTGGTTTTAGACGAAAAAAAACAACGAGAATACTATGACAAAGTTTTGAAGCCACTACTGGTTAATTATTATATAGCCACTTCAAAAGACAAGGAAGAGGCGAAAAAAAGATTTGAGCAAGAAGGAGCGCAAAGTAAAACCATATCGGAGATTGTTCGTTTTGTGCAGAATAATATCGTAAAGCCGGTGGAGGGGGATATGAAATCTCAGAATTAGCTTTATTTGTTTTAAGTTGAAAAAAGGGAGGGGTAAGCCACCTTATTTTTTATATATATCTTCCAATGAGGTGGCATTGGCCCAGTTTAGTTCAAAAATTGATTTTTGCGTTTTGTAAATTTCCTCATTTTCCAATATTACTCCGATTAAGTTTTTCTCCGAGAAAGTTAAAAAAGAAACTTTGCCGTCATAAATTTCCATTTCTAAAAAAATAGGATATTTTTTCCCGTCGATCAATCTGATCTCGGTAACAGAACGGTCATAATCTTTTAAATATTCACGCGCATAAGGGGTGTCGGCCACGATACCTCTTTTTTTAATGTTTAATTCTTTCCGTTTGGCCACATATTTGTCATTGTCCCTGCCCAAGTATTTTTCCATTCCCTTGATTTGGGCGTAAGTAAGTATTTCCGTGCGAGAGTTAAGCGAGTCGTTCAAGACTTTAACAAGGCCATGCCTTCCCTCGTAAATGCGCACTCCCGGTTTTCCGGATATTAAATTAAAATCCGAAATTAGTTTGGGCATATTAGCTTCCAGCTCTCTTTCCGCTTTTTGCAATTCATAACCTTTTTCTTCTACAAAGTGCCGTATCTTCTCCGGGTGTCCGGGGCTGAAGTAGGCAACTTTGTTTTTGGTTTTTTTGTTGACCAAATCTTTTTTGCTTAAGCTCTCCAAGGCATTATAGACTACTCCTCTTTTTAGGGGAGTGTTTTTAGTTATTTCTCCGGCCGTATTTTCTCCTTTTCTCAGGAGAAATTCATAGACAATGGATTCATTACTGTTTAGGCCGGCTTGGGTTAAAAGATCTTTATACATAATATTCTCGTTTAATAGTTATATTTCCAGTATATCACATCATGTTAAATCGGTCAATAAAAAGTGACATTAAATATTATTATTATTTTATATACTGTCATATAATTTTGATAATTAAATTAAAATTAAATATAAGATAAAACACTGTAAATAAAGGATTTTATATAGTATTTGACAGAAAATCAGTCATATACTCTTGACAAATTTTTCAGGCTGTGCTACAATGCAATGTCAAGCTAAAAAAACAAGCTTGTCCAGAAAAAGCACCTTAAATAAATTAAATAAAATTTCGATTGCTTGTCCGGAGAGTTAGAGTGGCCGGATTTATCCCAAAGGGATGAAGCCGATCCAATTCAAAAGATAAGTAATCGGAAATTACTAAAGAGTGAAATTCTCTTCGACCCCTATGCTTGTCGGGTCGAAGGGAGGCCATTCTCTAGTAAGTAAGCTAGAGCAAAAAATAGTTCTTTAAATAAAAATAGCAATCGGGAGAGTAAAAAGCGAGGAGAGAGAAAATGGGCTGTTACTGTCCTCCGGGGTGGACCCTGAAGACGGTTTCAGTTTACAAGCATTATAGCATAATCAAGGGAAGATAAAATAATAAAAAACGCTTCCCACTTCAAATGCTAAAAAATTCTTCTTGCTTTTTACTCTTTCCTGATTGCTAAAGCAAATTGAATTAGAGTGATTGCCGGACTTTCTGGACTAAAATAATAAGCCGAACCATGTTTGCGGCTTATTCCAGGATCTGCCGGCCACTCCGGTTCGTTCCCTTTTGCCCGGCCTAATAGGGCAAAAGCGGTAAGATAGAATTTAAATCCCGGACCGAAAGGTCGGGATAAGCTTTCGGCTAAGTCGTTAACGAACCGGCTTACCGGAGGCGTTGTCGAGTAAATAGTAGCTAAACTACCGGTTTTGGTGGCTAGGCTCGTTGAAAGACGATTCTATCGACAGGTGTTTGGAAAGAACATCTGCCGGCGCGCGAGATCTTAAACCCGTCTCGCCACCGGAAATGTTCTTTTCAGAATTTCTTTTTTCCAACTGAATTCTTTTTTCCTGAAAAAGGATTGAGTAAGGGTAAAAGAATCGAACTTTGACAATTGAATAAATTAGTAAATAAATTAATTTTTCGGCTTTTTTCGGAGCTTTTCCAAATGTTTACGATTTTTCGTGAATATTTGGAAGCTCCGGAATGGCCGGAGAAACTTTTAAGTCCCAAAAACCAAAAGGAGGTGGTACTAAATGGGGATTGAGAAGCGGTCGTTTGTTCTCGCGCGACCTAAATAAACAAGGCGAGCAGCTATCCCGTTCACCCGGTGGGGCGGATAAGATAGCTTCAAAATGATGCCGAGTCCGGCATCGGGGGCCCGAGGGACTGGACCGACAGTGGCGATTGATTCGCTGAGCGGCCGCCCAAGCCGAGGGTCGGAGGTGTGATCCCGTGCCGCAACGGGATAAGGATGGCCGTCCCGCCATCGCGAGATAGACGAGCTCAGGATCGACCTCGCCTATCTCGGGCGGGGGAATGTCAAGGCCGTTCAGACGCCTGAGCATGAATTGAAAGCTGTTTCTTTCCGAGCCGAGCGGGAGAAATGGTAAGAAAGTGAAACTCGGCAAAATCCACCCCAAGGTGCCGAATGATGCGTCAAGGGGAAGGAGGAAAAAGTGATGAGGAATTTTTTCTTAGTTCTCTCTGAAGAACAACAAAGACGGTTGCAGGCTGCGGGGGTGGAATCCTGCCACCTGAACATCGACGGCCGAACCGGCGAGGTCGTCGATCAAGACAATCTGCAGTCGGCGCTCTCCGCTCTCGGTGTGGCCGTCGCTGGTGAGTACGAGACCCCTCTAGAGGGAATCGTGCGCGTTGAGCTACGGCCGAGAGAAGGGCAAGAGGATTCCTCCTCTTACTCTTCTCCTCTACCTCAGAATGAGGTGGAGGTGCGGAGCTTCAATAGCGAAAGGAGCAATGCCTCGGACTACTTTAAAAAAGTGGTTGAAGATATTCTTTTACCTGCCATCCAGCAAGACGCAGTTCTCGATGTTCCCCACGGGAAATCTCGGGAACCAGCCAATGACGGGTTATTTTGGATTTGGATTTGGTCCGGGATACTCCCCAAGAGAGACGGCCAAGCGCCGTCTAAAATTTGGGGAATCCCAGTAAGTTGCCGGGATGCCGGCTTCCAGCCGTCCGGCCAAGGGGTTCCGATCGTAGACCCCGAGACCGGTTACGCGGTGGCAGAGCTGGTGGAGAACAACTTGTTAATCCACCACGATATTTGCCATCACGGAAGTCGAGATGAATTGTCGATTTTCCGTCGACTACTTGAGGAGGTGGTGACTGAGATTTCCGCCACTCCCGAGGAGAAGGCGGAGCGCCAACGTAAGTTGGCCGAGGAGCGGCTCAGGAGATCGAGGGAACAGTATATTCAGGAGTGTTCCAGGCGGTTTGAAAAAACCGTCAAGGGCACTCGGGATAAGATTTCTTCTGGTAAAACGGAGATAGAAAAGCTCCAGCAACAGCTCTCCCGGAAGATACGGGAAGTTTCCGGCGCCGAGCGTAAGCTCGAGCAGATGGAAAAGACCCGAGATGGCCAGTTGGAGAGCTATGGCCGCGAGTTTGATTCCTTGACTGCAGTTCCCGGCGTTGAGGACGTCCAAGTGGCTGATGGAGTAATCAAGGTGTTCACTGAGAACATCGAGATTACGCCGGACGGACATGATGTCACTTTCGATATCGGAAAGTTCCGGATGGAAGTATATACTTCCGGGACAAACGGGGGGATCCGTTTCTTCAACATCACTCGCAAGGGCGCTGGTGGATATAATAATTATAATATTCACCATCCTCATGTAAGCAGTGAGGGAATCCCTTGTCTTGGGAATATTGGAGAAATAGTGCCTCAGCTTATCGGCGAATATGAATATTCGGCGGTGGCACAGTTGGGATTGCAATTCCTTAAAACCGTAAACCTTGATGATAGTGCTGGGAGAGGTATTTTTGATGCCTGGCCCAGAAAGGAGGAGACTGATGGGTAAAAAAAAGAAAGCCGGTACAAGAGTACCGGTCACTGTAGGAGTCGGGACGAGGGTATCTTCGGTGACATCCCAAGCCCCAGCGGCCGAACCATTTCGGCCGCATGCGTTTCAAACCAAGCAACAACTCATCGCACCGCCTCCCGAGCCTCGGATTTTTATCACCCCCGAGGCATATGGTGATCAACTCGCAATTGCCGAATTAAGCGGATCGGACGAGATTGGTAACCTCGGAACCGTAACTTGTTTGGGTGGTAACCAGTATTTCATCGACGCTATTTACTTTTGTCCCCAGTCGGTTCACGGGGCAACCTGTGAACTGACAGAAGACGGTCTAGCCGAGCTCATGACAGAGCTCGCTATGACCGACGAGGGCTGTGACGCTTGTGCCCGCATGCACTATTGGGGGCATGTGCACCCCGGCAACGGTACATCGCCGTCTCCTCAGGATGAAGACCAAATGTCGCTTTTTCAGCACAATGACTTCTTCATCCGAGGTATCTTCGGCCGGCATGGTCGCGCTGAATTCACGTTTTTTGACTATAAGAACGGCGTTCGCTGGAATGACGTCCCGTGGCAAATTCATTGTCCGGTGACTCAGGAGAAGCGTGAATATTGGCGTCAGCAGATGGAGGGAAAAGTAACCAAGATTCAACCCTCCTATGCCGGAGTGCAGAGGTATCAGGATCGTTTGACCGAAGACGAAGAAGATTTCGGATTCGGTTATGGCGACCCGCTCAGTTTATCTGGCGGTCGCCAAGTTTCAAAAAGGAGGTGGTGATATGACAGTAACAGCACCTGATTATTGGCGCCAGCTGGATCTTTTTTCACCGGATGCGTTCGGTGAAAAAGAGGTTCACATAGTGGGAGTCGGCGCTACCGGATCTTGGGTCGCTCTTACGCTTGCCAAAATGGGGATTCAAAACCTCCATCTCTGGGACTTCGACGAGGTTGAATCCCACAACCTGCCCAACCAGTGCTTTCGACTGAAAGATGTAGGCAGGCCCAAGGTGGATGCCCTGGCCGAGATTATCCGGGAGTCAACCGGGATCGAGGCCACAGCTCACAACGCGGCGGTTACTGGCGAGACCAGCTTGAAGGGAATAGTTTTCTTGCTGGTTGACTCCATGGATGTCCGTCAGGACATCTGGCAGGGAGCAATTAAATTCAAGCTCCCGGTGGAGTTAATGGTGGAGACCCGGATGGCCATTGACAATGGCCGGGTTTACACCATTCGTCCTTCTAACCCGGGCGACATCAAAGCCTGGGAAGCGACTTTGTATAGCGATGATGAAGCCGAGGAGTCGCCCTGTTCAAGTAGGGCTATCTCTCCGACGGTCACGTTCATCGCGAGTATAGCTGCCTGGAAAGTGATCAAGTGGCAGAATGGCGAGGATATTCAACGGGAATTGATACTCTGTTGTCGGCCGGCCGCGATCATCGGCAGTTAATTTTTTCTTACCTGTTGTTCTTTGTTATAAAAAGTCATTTTGCCGGTTTTGTTTTAAAAACCGGACAGGTAAGAAGAAACTCAGACAAATCGGTCAGGCATTGTCTGGCCAAAACTCAAAAAAGAAAGAGGAGGTTTTACCATGATGACGATCAAAATGATGTTGGTCCCCGGCGCAATTTGTTCTTTGGAGCTCCCCGAGGGGAGTACGGTTTTGGATGCGGCACAGGCCGCAGAAACCGCCAAGCCCCTGGCCTCCGGCCAGAGCTGGACCGAGCTTGTCAAAGATCGTGAGGTCCGGGTGCAGAACCGGAAATTCTCCAACGTGGAGGAGGTGCCCGAAGGGTACTTCGGTAGCATTAATACCACCCCGTTGGAGGACGGTCAGGTTGTACTCATCCTGACCAAAATCAAGGGTAATGATGCCGTCATAACCTGCTATATCGACGGCAAGGAATTCGCCCTTGAAACACCGGTCCAGGCTCAGATGGCCATGGCCGAAGCAGCCGGCATTGATCTCGACGATGTGGATTTTATCCGCATCAATGGCGAGGAGGCCGAACTGGATCGCCTGGTTGGGAGCGGCGACCGGATCGAAGTGATCTACTTCGAACCGGAACCGGATTTCGATGAGTATATCGAGCCGGAAGCCGCCGAGATTATCTCGGTGACTATTAACGGGTGTCGGATATCCGGTAGCCCCGAAGATATCCGGCGTCTTCTCGGCTGCTAACAGTTTTTCCCACACCTGTTTTTTAAAAGGAGGTGAGGCCATGAATAGGCCACGAGAAGGCTGTGATTATCCGCTTGGCTGAAGCAAG